>JALSTC010000051.1 GCA_026983935.1 Ardenticatenia bacterium | reverse complement strand
GACCTGCTTGATCTGGTGGCTATCGGTACGGTGGCCGATCTGGCTCCGCTGGATCGGCTGGAAAATCGCGCGCTGGTCTTGCAGGGTCTGGACGTGATCAACACGGCGCGCCGTCCCGGTGTGTATGCCTTGCTGGATGTTGCCGGGCTGCGTCCGGGCAGAATCAAAGCGGAGAACATTGGCTATGCGTTGGGGCCGCGTCTCAACGCCGCCGGGCGGATCGAGAGCGCTATCACCGCTTATGAGCTGCTGATAACCGACGATTACAATCGGGCGATGAATCTGGCGAAGGAACTGAACGAGCTGAACATGCGGCGGCAGTTTGAAACACGCGAGGCCGAGGCGAAGGCCAGAGAACTGGCGCTGCAGTATATGCAAGACGACGATATCTCGTTGATCTTTGCCGCCGATGAATCGTTTCTGCCCGGCGTGGTGGGACTGGTGGCCGGACGGCTGGTCGACGAATTTTACCGCCCGGCGGTGGTGGTGGAAAAGGGCGGCAATGGCGAGAGTCATGGCTCCTGCCGCAGTATTCCGGAGTTCAACATTGTCCATGCCCTCGACCAGTGTGCCGACCTGCTGATCCGGCACGGTGGTCATGCGCAGGCGGCTGGTTTCACGGTTCGAAATGAGAATCTGGATGCGCTGCGCGAACGGCTGATGGCGCTGGCTGCGGACGCGCTCCGTGGCGAAGACCTGCGCCCGGCGCTGGCCGTGGATGCGGAAGTACCGATTGACTGGCTGACGATGGATCTGGCTGGAGAACTGATGTGTCTGGAGCCAACCGGCCACCACAATCCCTCGCCTCTCTTGATGACCAGGGGGATACCCGTGCTGGATTCGCGGCAGGTCGGGCGGGACAACGCCCACCTCAAACTGACACTGGGTGAACCTGGTTTTCGTCTTGATGCCATTGTATTCCGGCGTGGAGCGCTGGCTTCTGATTTGACTCGCGGTGTGCGCGTTGATCTGGTTTACCATCTGGAAATCAATGATTGGAACGGTCGGCGGCGGGTGCAGTTGAATGTCAAAGATATCCGTCCTTCCCGGTAGCGGGAGCGGGAACATGCGGGGGATTGACTGTTTTTTCAGGAAGGGTAAAGAGAGGTGACTTGATGAATGAGCATGAACCGGTTGTGCAGGATGGGGGAGCATCTGCTCCGCTGCAGTTTTCCTATGGTGGGCAGGCGGTGATTGAGGGCGTGATGATGCGCGGTGCATATAACGCCGCTGTTGCCGTGCGCAACCCTGACGGTGAAATTGTTGTGCATGAGGAGCCGCTCAACGCGGCATTGTATCGCGGCTCGATCAGCCGAATGCCTTTTGTGCGTGGGCTGACGCTGCTGTGGGATGCACTGGGGCTGGGGACACGGGCCTTGATGTGGTCGGCGGATGTGGCCATTGGTGAAGAGGATGTGAGTTTCAGCGGGCCGCTGGGCATTGGCACGCTGGTATTTGCGCTGGCATTTGGCATTGGGCTTTTTTTCCTGCTTCCCGCTGCCGTTGCGGGCGGGGTTGAGAGCCTGTTGGGACTGGGTACGGAGAACGCGCTGCTCACCAACCTGATCGAAGGTGTGATCCGGCTGGTCTTGATTGTGGCGTACATCTGGGCGATCGGGCGTGTCGGCGAAATCAAGCGGCTGTTTCAGTATCACGGTGCCGAGCATAAGACGATCAACGCCTATGAGGCAGGTGCGCCTCTCACGCCGGAAAACGTCACTAACTTTCCAATTGAGCATCCGCGCTGCGGTACGGCCTTTATTCTGACTGTGGTTGTGATCAGCATCTTTGTCTTTTCACTGCTCGGACGCCCACCGTTGTTCTGGCTGCTGGTGTCGCGAGTGGTGTTGATTCCTGTCATCGCCGGGATCGCCTACGAGTATATTCGCTTCACTGCCGCACACATGGACAATCCGATCATCCGTGCGATCATTGTTCCCAATCTGGCGCTGCAGCATTTGACGACGAACGAACCAGGCCCCGAGATGCTTGAAGTGGCAATCTGTGCGCTGGAGCGTGTGCTGGCCGCTGAGAAGGCCCATCGAGCACCATCTGCTGTCGTTGAGCCGGAGCCGGATGAGGCGGCTGTGGCAGCGCGGTAGTCGGCCAGCCAGTTTACGTAAGTCGTTGGGCTATGCGTGCGGCAGAAGCCCCCGCCTTCAGGCGTGGGGAGCGTCACGTGTGATCGTGATCATGGTGGTGGTCATGGTGTTCGCCATGTTCACCGCCATGATTGTGTTCTGCCGATGTGCTGCCTTCCATCAGCTTTGTCAGGCCAATGGCGGCCTCGACGTGCTCCCGCGTCAGCGTAAAGGGTTCATCTTTCCCCTTCTGGGAATCGCCCTCGTGGCTGACGGCTACGTTGATCTTGCTGATGAGCCGTTCGCAGTTTGTGCTCCCACAGTGCGGGCATACAGGCTGCGCCTCATCTACTTCACTGTAAGATAGGTGCACCTCAAACGTGGCTTCACAGTCCAGGCATTTGTAGCTGTAAAGCGGCACCGGTCACTCCTCTGTGTCTTCCGCCAGGCGTTTCAACTCGTACAGTTTGGTGATGGCATCAAGCGGCGTGAGTTCATCCACGTCCAGCGCACGGAGTTCTTTCAGAACCGGGTGCGGTTCCATTGAGAACAGCGCAAGCTGAGTGGGGCTGCCATCTGCCTGGTGGCCGGGGGTGAAATCGCTTCCGGCCTGCTCCAGCTCCTCCAGGATTTCATTGGCCCGGTTCACCACGGCCCTGGGGATGCCGGCAAGCTGTGCCACGTGAATGCCATAGGAGCGGTTTGCGCCGCCGGGCAGCACTTTGTGCAGGAAGATCACCTGGTCGCCTTCTTCGGCAACGGCCACGTTGTAATTCCGCACATGGGGCAGGATGTTGGCCAGTTCGGTCAGTTCATGGTAGTGCGTGGCAAACAGTGTCTTGCAGCCCAGGCGCGGATTGTTGTGCAGGTATTCGACAACCGCACGGGCAATTGCCATGCCGTCATAAGTGCTGGTGCCACGCCCGACTTCGTCGAGGATGACCAGACTGCGCCGCGTGCCGCCGGAGAGGATGCGGGCTGTCTCCACCATCTCCACCATGAATGTACTCTGCCCGGCATGGATTTCGTCCTGCGCCCCGATGCGCGTGAAGATGCGATCGACAAGGCCAATGACGGCCTCGCTGGCCGGGACAAAGCTGCCGATCTGCGCCATCAGCGTGATCAGCGCGACCTGCCGGATGTAGGTGCTCTTGCCGGACATGTTAGGGCCGGTGATGATCAGCAGGCGCTGCTCTTCATCGAATGTAACGTCGTTGGGGACATACCGCTCCTCCTTCAACAGCTTTTCTACGACCGGGTGGCGGCCCTCGCGGATGATGAGCACATCTTCTTCTGTCAGGGTGGGGCGGACGTAATTCTCCTGTGCGGCGACCTCCGCCAGCGCGGCAAGGACATCGAGGTGAGCCAGGGCGCGGGCTGTGCGCAGCAGGCGCTTTCCGCTTGCTGCGATGGTCTGGATGATTTCCCGGAACAGCCGCGCTTCGATCTCGTGAATGCGCTCCTCCGCGTTGAGGATCAGCGATTCGTACTCTTTCAACTCCGGGGTGATGTAGCGCTCGGCATTCACCAGCGTCTGCTTGCGGATGTATTCCGGCGGGACGCGGTCCGCATTGGCCTTGCTGACTTCCAGATAGTAGCCGAAGACTTTGTTGTAGCCGACTTTCAGGCTTTTGATGCCGAGCCGTTCGCGTTCGGTGGTTTCCAGGTTGGCCACCCAGTCTTTGGCATTGCGGCTGGTGGTGTAGATGCCGTCCAGTTCGGGGGAATAACCTGCCCGGATCACGCCGGTGGTGTTGAGTGTCGCGGGCGGATCATCGGCAATGGCCCGCGCGATCAGGTCTACGACCTCTTCACATGGATCGAGTGCATCGTGCAGACTCCGGAGCGGCTCAAGTGACACGATCAAAGCCTGCAGCGGCGGGACGAGTTCCAGGCTGCTGCGCAGCGCGACGAGATCGCGGGGGCCGGCAATACCGGTGATCACGCGGTTGGCCAGCCGTTCCATGTCAGCGATGTGACGCAGCGCATCCATAATCTCTGCGCGAACGGAGACGTTCTGGAACAGTGCCTCGACGGCATCCTGACGGGCCTGCAGGCGGGGCAGATCAAGCAATGGCTCGTTTACCCACCGCCGCAGCAACCGTCCGCCCATAGGTGTGATAGTGCGGTCCAGCACGCCCAACAGGCTGCCCTGAGTCTGGCCGGTGCGGATGGTCTCGGTCAGCTCCAGATTGCGGCGCGTAGCACGATCAAGCAGCATGAAAGATTCTGTGGAATAGACGCGCAGGGTATTGAGCTGGGACAGCGAATTACGCTGGGTATCCTGCAGGTACTGCAGCGTTGCCCCGGCAGCATTGACTGCCAGCGGACGGCCTTCCAGGTCAAAGCCGCTCAGGTCGCGCACGTTGAAATGGGCCAGTAAGGCCTGGCGGGCGTTGCCGCCCTCATAGTGCCAGTCTGCGAATGGCGTCAGGTGCGCTCCGGTGGGCAGGGTGATCCCCTGATCGGCCCAGCTTTGCGGAAAGAGAACCTCGCGTGGACTCAGACGGGCCATTTCTTCCATCACGCGGACGGGCGTATGTTCGCCGTCAATCTGTGTGGCGGCGAATTCGCCGGTGGTGATGTCCACATATGCCAGCCCGGCATGGGCCCATTCGCCGTTGCTGCCGCGCTCTGGGTAGACGGCCAGCAGATAATTGTTCTGCCGCTCGGAGAGCATGCCCGGCTCGACGACCGTGCCAGGTGTGATCACGCGGGTCACCTCGCGGGGGACGAGGCCGTCAATGGGTGTGTCGCCGACCTGCTCGCAGATGGCGACATGGTAGCCCTTTTCGATCAGGCGGGCGACGTAGTTTTCGATGGCATGGTGTGGGACACCGGCCATCGGCACCCGCTGATTCTTGGATACAGGGCGGCTGGTCAGCACAAGATCAAGTTCGCGTGCGGCGATCTCTGCATCGTGGTCGAACGTCTCATAGAAGTCGCCCAGCCGGAAGAATACAATCGCGTCTGGAAACTGCTGTTTGATTTCAAGATATTGTCGGCGCAAAGGCGTGACTTTTGGCATGGAGTCTCCTGCGTAATCTGACACAATAGGAGAGACGCGATACAATCCCTGCGTATTCTAACATGCCGTGCCTGAGTCACAACACTTCCCGGCGGAGTCTGATATGCCAGGAGTGAAATGCATTGGATAGGAGGGGCGTGTGCCTGATGAGGTGCGGGTAATCGGCGTTGACCTGGGAGGCACGCGGATGCGTGCCGCCGTGCTGGATGCTGACTGCCAGATAA
>JALSTC010000050.1 GCA_026983935.1 Ardenticatenia bacterium | reverse complement strand
TGTTCTGGAGGCAATCCTACAGCGCCTGTTTATGACTCGTCTGACTCAGGTTGTTGTCGTTACGGGACATTATGCTGATCGGGTCGAGGCAGTGGCGAGCAAATTCGATGTCCGCACGGTTCATAATCCGGATTATGCCGCCGGGGAAATGCTGTCTTCACTTCAGGTTGGCATTCGGGCACTTGATGACCGGATCGCGGCGTGTCTGGTTGTTCTGGGAGATCAGCCGCAGATTCAGGGGCATGTCATTGCCAGGGTGTTGAGTGCTTATGCAGAGGGGCGAGGCACGATTATAGCCCCCAGCTATCAGATGCGAAGGGGACACCCTATCCTGATTGATCGGGAGCACTGGGCCGCTCTGTTGGAATTACCGTCGGGTAGTTCCCCCCGTGATCTCATCAATGCACGCACAGATGAAATCGCCTATGTGAACGTCAATACGGACAGCATCCTGGCTGACATTGACACGCCAGAAGATTACGAGCAAGCCCGACGGAGGGCTGGCCTTGCTTAACGCCTCGTGATCAGGATTCCCGGATGGGCGTGGGTGTGGGAATCGGTGGGCTGATGATAATGGTAATGGCGCAGGAGGCCTGCAGCGTATTGGTGATGTCAAACACCCGCAGCCGGAAGCGATATTCTCCCGGAATGAACAGCGACGGGACGATCTGTCCCAGCTCCCCTTCAACAACCGGTGCGGTGTATTCGCTCAGCAGTCTCCATACATTGTTTGTGGCTGGGCCGTTTAACTCAAATCGATAGAAAGCGAAGTTCTCTGTGTTGGCACTGCCTACAACGGTAGTGGCTTCGAAAACGATCATTCCATTGGCGGGAATGATCAGTCTGGCATTGGGCGTGTCACAGCCAACCGCTGGAGGGACATCCGGGATGATTGTCCCTACCGGTGTCGGGGTCAGGGTTGGTGTGGCGAAAGGCGCAAGATTCAGTTCGTCTTCCAACCCGGGGATATCCACCCCCTCAGCGAATGCCGGGCCAGCACCCGGGCTGGGTATGCTGCCGGGGACTGCTGTGACAAAAGG
The DNA here is from genome assembly GCA_026983935.1 of Ardenticatenia bacterium. Taxonomy (GTDB): domain Bacteria; phylum Chloroflexota; class Anaerolineae; order Aggregatilineales; family Ch27; genus JALSTC01. The sequence continues at coordinate 4,298 of JALSTC010000050.1, read as the reverse complement.
AGTGTCCTCAACCGTTTCTGGTGCGGCGGCGAATATCTGGGGAGGATTGTTGCGGAGGGTGGGTGCTACAATCTGAGCCACGGCGGCAACCGCCAGCCCGATCTCAATCAATGCAAGCACCGCTGTGATCGCGTTTGCAGCCCGGTACTGCGCCAGTTCTCGCTCCAATTCAAATTGGGCACCTGCCAGCATCTGACGAGCAAGGTAATATGCCCGCATTCCCCATAGAATGCCCAGCCCGCATAGAATATATAGCGCAGGGGATATCTGCTCTATGAAGAAAACGAGACGCTCTATTGGCACTCTAGTGCACCTGTTCCAGTCGTTGTAGTATGCCGCGAATCAGCGTGATCAACTTTGGCACAATAGTTTTGCCGGCTTCCAGCACTTCCTCATGGTTCGGTGTCTCATCAGTGTCCGGATTGCTGATGGTCATGTTGCTGATGCCGGAAATGCCCAGCACTCGCATACCGCCGTGATTGGCGACGACCACTTCCGGGGCAGTAGACATGCCCACGGCATCAGCACCCAGTGTATGCAGCATCCGGATTTCCGCCGGGCTTTCAAAGGATGGCCCGGCCACGAAAGCATATACGCCTTCATGGAGTGCAATCCCGGCTTCTTGTGCAACTGCCTTTGCCAGCTTTCGCAGGCCACGTTCGTAGCCATCGGTCATGCCGGGGAAACGCGAGCCCAATGTCTCATCATTTGGGCCACGCAGAGGATGGTGGCCAGCCATGCCTGGCAGGTTAAGGTGATCTTGAATGAGCATCAAGTCGCCCGGCCTGTAATCGGGATTGATCCCGCCCGCCGCATTTGTGACGATCAGGGTTTTGATACCCATGCGCTGCATCACACGAATGGGGTAGGTGACAGCCGCCATGCTGTAGCCCTCATAGAAGTGCGCACGCCCCTGCATGACCATCACCTCGTGCCCTTCCAGTTTGCCCAGCACCAGACGACCGCTGTGCCCGATGACTGTGGACAGCGGCCAGTTTGGCAATTCATGGTAAGGAATGATATCAGGAGACTCGACGCTGTCGGCCAGAGAGCCAAGTCCGGACCCAAGTATCAGGGCCACTTCGGGACGGTAGTTTGTTTTCTGGTGAATGAATTGCACAGTGGCGTCATAATCAGACAGAGTGAATTCTGAGTTTGGCATGGTGGCATCCTGATTGTCGAGTGCGGAAAAAAATAGAATGACGTAAATTATAGAGCAGTTTGGCGTAGCTGTCAGGGGAAAATTGTGCTATATACCTGATAGAAGAATGCGGTACACTGAATATAGACAGTCGTTGTGCGAGTGATGGCATTGCGTACAGCCTGCGAGCCGGTATTTGAGGGGTCGTCATGACGATAAGCAGTGTGGAAACTGGTGGCGTTTCGATCATACTGGAGCGTTACCAGCAGATTTATCGAAAGCTCTACCGTCGTGAGCCGCGTGAAGTCCGCGACCTGGGTTCGGGATGGGTATTGGTTAATGGTGCGCGAATGCCCATTACGGAACTTGAGAAGCTGACTGAGCAGATGCAGAGTGAATATCGTCAGATGGTTGCGCGTAAACGCAACATCATCAACCGCCTGTTGAAATGGCTCCGAGAGAATTAACGCGGCTGTCTGGCCTCTATGATTGTGTGCTGAGTTACAGTATCAGCATGGCATCTCCAAAGCTGTAAAAGCGGTAGCGATGCTGTTTGGCGATCTCGTAGGCGTCTAACGTGCGCTCCCGGCCAAGAAATGCGCTGACCAACATCAACAGTGTTGAACGTGGCAAGTGGAAGTTGGTGATCATCCCGTCTATGATCCGGAAGTGATAACCGGGCCGGATGAATAGACGGGTTTCCTGTTCAAAGGCGGTCACAGGACGCCATGGGCAGTAGTCATCCGGCGGGTAATCCCCGGCTGCCGGGTCTTTCCCCGCGCTGAGGATCGCCGCGCTTTCTAGAGTTCGTACTACTGTGGTCCCGACGGCAATAATCCTTCTCCCTGCCAGCTTGGCTTCGTTGATCGCCTGAGCATCCCGGACAGAAAGTGAGGCCCATTCGCTGTGCATGTGATGCTCTTCGATGTTTTCCGTGCGAACCGGCTGGAATGTATCCAGGCCGATGTGCAGTGTGCAGTAGGCAAACTGCACGCCCATCTCTTTGAGCGCCAGCAGCAGCTCGCCGGTGAAGTGTAGGCCTGCAGTCGGTGCTGCAGCAGAGCCGTCCAGCCGGGCGAACACGGTCTGGTAGCGTTCGGGGTCATCCAGAGGTTCATGAATATACGGAGGCAGGGGGACTTCACCCACGCGATCAAGATAAGCGTTGACAGGTTCCGAGAAGCGAACGACTCGCTGTGCTCCCTCAAGTACGTCTATGACCTCGGCCTGGACAGCGTGAGAGCCATTAGTGAGTATTTCCAGCATGAGGCCGGGTTTTATACGTTTACCGCCAGCCAGAACAGCCCAGGTCAATTCATCGATCTGCCGCAGCAGCAGCAGTTCTACTGCACCACCGGTTGGAATCTTACGAGCGTGCAGGCGTGCCGGAATGACACGTGTCTGGTTGAGCACCAGCATATCACCCGGACGCAGATATTCCGGCAAATCTCTGAAGTGGCGGTGTACGATCGTGCCTCCCTGGCGCGGAACAACCAGCATCCGTGATGCGTCACGCGGCTCAATTGGTTTCTGTGCGATGAGTTCAGGGGGGAGTTCGTAGTCGAAATCGGAAAGTTTCATGTATGTCTCGTTGTTGAATGACGTGTCTAGCGGTTAATCAGTCTGATCAGGATATTCAGCACAACGGTGGCAATGATGCTGATCAGCAGCATGCTGACCACCGGTATGAAGCAAGAAAACCCGCGGCCCTCAATGCGGATGTCTCCGGGCAGGCTGCCAAGCTGGCCGAGAAATGGCAGACGTCCGACCAGCAGCAATAGGCCACCCAATATGACCAGTCCGATGCCTGCCGCGAGCAGCAGCCGACCCGTGCTTTCCATGTCCACTTTCCAGCCTCCTTTGGAGCTTACAGTAGTCTGGGCTGCCCGGACGAGTCCGGATGTGACAGGCCCAGATGCTCATAGGCGGCTTTAGTGGCGACCCGTCCCCGTGGAGTGCGTTCCAGAAAGCCTAACTGCAGCAAATACGGCTCGTAGACATCCATGATTGTATCCGGTTCTTCGCTGATGGCAGCAGCGATTGTTTCCAATCCAACAGGGCCGCCGCCAAATTTCTCGATAATGGCCCTGAGCACCCGGCGGTCAATGTCATCCAGCCCGAGTTCATCAATGTCCAATAATGCCAGTGCTTTGTCAGCTACATCAGCGGTAATCTTGCCATTAGCACGGACCTGAGCGTAATCTCTCACACGCCGCAGCAGTCGCAGTGCGACACGGGGCGTACCGCGTGCGCGTCGTGCGATCTCTTTTGCGCCGCCTTCATCAATGGGCGTTTCAAGCATTTCAGCGGCACGTGTGACGATCTGCAGCATAGCATCAAGTCCGTAAAAATCGAGGCGGTAGACAGCGCCAAATCGTGCCCGCAGTGGCGGGGTTAGCAGCGCCAGACGGGTAGTGGCTCCGATCACAGTAAACTGGGGCAAATTCAGGCGGACGTTTTTTGCTGCTGGCCCTTTGCCGATTACAATGTCCAGGGCGAAGTCCTCCATCGCTGGATATAGGACCTCCTCAACTACATGCCCCAGGCGGTGAATCTCGTCAATGAACAGAATATCCTTCTGTTTCAGGTGAGTCAGGATGGCGGCCAGGTCGCCCGCCCGTTCGATTGAAGGCCCGGCAGTGACACGAATGTTGACTCCGAGTTCGTTCGCGATCACGTGCGCGAGTGTGGTCTTTCCCAATCCCGGCGGCCCGTAGAACAGTGTATGATCGAGGGCCTCCTGACGCTGTTTGGCAGCCTCGATCAAAATGCGTAGATTGTCTTTGACGCGCTGCTGCCCCATCATTTCGCTCAGGCGATGAGGGCGCAGGGCCACATTTCGACGGTCATCAGTGCGGCGTTTGCCGCTTGTCAGGCGATCTTTTTCGCTCATAGGCCATGCTTTTTGGTTTCGTTCATCATGTAAGTATAACGGGCCTGCATGGCTCTGCAATACATTGACAGTATGGGCACTGGCCCGTACAATCGGCGCAGATTGGCGGAATTAAGGAGGGGTACCTGTGGCTGAACCTCAGGTCTATGTGTCAGACCATCCCCTGATTAAACACAAGCTGACATTGCTGCGCGATGTAAAGACTGATCACCGGAAGTTTCGCGAACTGATTCGCGAGATCTCGGTCATGTTGGGCTATGAAGC
>JALSTC010000049.1 GCA_026983935.1 Ardenticatenia bacterium | reverse complement strand
GAATACGGGTGTAGAACTCCTCGTAGTCTTTGAAGGCGGCCCGCACGTCAATGTAGAAGCTGTAGATCTCCGCGTCGGTCTTCTCCCTGACCAGGTGGGCGAACTTGAGCGCGGCCATACAGCAGGTGGCCGAGCAGTAGCGGTTGTAACGTGAATCACGGCTGCCGACGCAGTGGATGATGGCCACACTCTCCGGCTCTGTCACCCCGTCACGCAGCACGATTCTGCCTTCGGTCGGCCCGGCGGCATTGCTCATCCGCTCGAATTCCAGGCTGGTGAAGACGTTGGCCAGCCGGCCATAGCCGTACTGCGGGATGCGGCGGGCATCGAACAGCTTGTAACCCGTCGCCAGGACGATGTTGCCCACGTTGAAGATGAGGATTTCATCCTCCTGGGTGAAGTCAATCGCCCCCGTCGGGCAGAACTTTTCGCAGGCCTTGCATGTACCCTTCTGGAAGTAGATGCAGTTTTCCTCGTCAATGACGGGGTACTTGGGCACGGCCTGCGGGAAGGGCCGGTAGATCGCTGTGCGATAGCCCAGCCCGGCCTCATAGACGGTGTCCACCACCTTCGCCGGGCAGCGTGACCAGCACTCGCCGCAGCCGGTGCAGAGGTCGGTGTTGACCTTGCGGGCCTTCTTGCGGACGCGCACGGTGAAGTTGCCGACGGAACCATCTACCTGCTCCACCTCGCTGTAGGTCAGCAGGGTGATGTGGGGATGGTTGCCCACCTCGAACATCTCCGGCGTCAGGATGCACGAAGCGCAGTCCAGGGTGGGGAAGGTCTTATCAAACTGGGCCATGTGCCCGCCAATGCTGGGCTCGCGTTCGACCAATATGACCGGATGACCGGCATTGGCGATCTCCAGCGCAGCGTTGATCCCGGCGATGCCGCCGCCGACAACCAGCGTCGTCTCCTTGACCGGCACGACGGAAGGCTCCAGCGGCTCCAGCTCGACGGCACGCCCCACCGCCCCGGCGATGATCGCCTTGGCCGTTTCGGTGGCCGCCTCCGGGTTATCCCCGTGCACCCAGCTGTCGTGCTCGCGGATGTTGGCCTGCTCCATCAGGTAAGGATTCAGCCCGGCGCGGGCCACCGCCCCCCGGAAGGTCGGCTCGTGCATATGCGGCGAGCAGGCGGCGACCACGACACGAGTCAGTCCCAGCTCCTTGATGTCCTGCTCGATCAGCTCCTGCCCCAGGCTGGAGCACATAAACTCATAGTCACGGGCAACCACGACATTGGGCAGCGTTGCCGCCCATTCCGCGACTGCCTCTACGTCTACTGTCCCTGCGATGTTATGCCCGCAGTGGCAAACGTAAACGCCAACACGTTCTTCAGTCATGGTGTAAACGTCCTTTCACCTGCGTGTCACTGCGGAGACGGCATGGGAAGCGCCTTCTTGTCGCGCCGCTTTGGCTTGCGGCGTTTTGGCTCTTCCTTGCCGATCTTGTTGAGCGCTTCCTTCGCGGATACGATCTCGGTGCCGATGCCCACCTCTTTCGGTTTCAATCCAAAAGCCAGCCCCATCATCTGCGTGAAGAACAACACAGGGATATTGAAATCCGTACCAAACATCTTGTTGACGTTGCTCTGGTAAGCATCCAGATTGAGCTGGCACATCGGGCAGACCGTCACAATCATGTCGGCGTTGTACTCGGCGGCATTGTGCAGGATGCGCCGCAGCAGCTCAAAGGCCGTTTCCTCGGTGATCTGGGTCATGTGCCCGCCGCAGCAGTGCGCCTTCATGGGGAAGTCCACCACCGTCGCGCCGAGCGCCTCCATCAGTTTATCGAGATGGGTCGGATACTCTGGGTTGGCATCGTCCTCGTTGTAGGGACGGACGATCAGGCAGCCGTAGTAAGGCGCGACACGCAGGCCATGAAGCGGCTTTTTCACCTTTTCGGCGACGGCCTCATAACCGACGTCCTCCACAATCACATCCAGCAGATGCCGGACGCGCATTGTGCCGGGATCGTAATGCAGCCCACCTGCTGCCAGCGCCTGGTTGACCTGCGCGTTCAGCCGCTCATGTTCCGCCATGTGGCGGTCGGTCTTGCGCAGATTGAGGTAGCAGGCGCTGCATGGCGCGACAAGCTCCCCGGTCTTTTGCCTGGCGGCCAGGGAAAGGTTGCGTGCCACGAGGCTGTAAGCAGGCAGGGCGTTGATGCTGAAATACTCGGTTGCGCCGCAGCAGTTCCAGTCCTCGACCTCCTGAAACTGCAGGCCCAGGATTTCGCCGACACGCTTGGTGGACGTGTCATAGGCGTGGGCGGAATGCTGCAGCGAACAGCCGGGGTAGTAGGCATAGTGACCGTTACGCTGGCTCACCGTGCACCTCCTGTCTGGTGGCTATTTGCTTGGCCTCGGTGAGAATCGCGGTCAACTGCGGCATGTTCTGGATGGACTGCGGCGTCGGGCTGAGACGGCCCTTCTGCATCATCTGCAGGCCAAGCCCACCCTTGCCGACCATTTTGAGCGGGTGATGAGTCAGGTGGTAGCGTGTTGCCAGCCCGAACTCAAAACTACGCCCATACCGCTCGACGAAACCGATAAAGCTGTTTGAAAAATCAACGTGATCGTTTTCCCGGTAGCGGCCGCTGGCGATTGCCATCCGCTTGAGGGTGTACATCAGATCGGTGATGGGAATCTCCTGGGGGCAGCGCACCATGCAGTAGTAGCATGACACGCAGTACCAGGGCGTGTTGCTGTCCAGTACTTCGTCCTTCATATTCGCCATCACCATGGCGATGATCTTGCGCGGCGTCGCGTCCATGTCTGGCCCGGAGGGGCATGATCCCCCGCAGGAACCACATTGCAGACACGTCGCCAGCGTTTCGCCCCCCGGTGTGGCCGCCACCACACGATCATAGAAAGTCTGTCCATTGTCCGGCATGAGGGCTGTTTCTCCTTGCTTGCTTACGGGTATGGCAGAATCTCCGCCTCCCGGCAGGCAAACAGTACTGATAGGCGAGAGCAGTATGCGGTTTGAACCGAATCTGCTTGAAACCGGAACCGTTACCCGAACTGCGATGTGGGGTGCGACAAAGCGTCGGCGGGGGAATTCCCCGCCCCGTTACCATGCCGCCATAAGGGCGGGCAATCGCATACTCAGGACAGCGGTGTAAGAGGGCTGCGACTTCTGATCATAGCTAATGCGATTCACACCGCATTGTATAGTGACAAACATCACAAAAAGACTTTGTGAAATTCCGCACATGAAAAACTGGCCTGAAACGGCCCTGTCGGTCGGGACATTGCACAAGGTACCTTGTGATCTTCGGCATACCTGGCAGGCGGGGCGCGTCGTTTACAATAAACCTGAGACCGGGCAGGCAGTCTCCCATGATGTAAGTGCCGCACAGCCTGCGGACTGTGCGATCGGGTATGGTAAGATACGCCTGACACCTGTATGTGGCAGCGAGGCGATGAGAGGAAGAACATGTCAACCGAAACAGAACACCAGGCGGGGGAAATCCCCGGTGAAGCAGTCGTAGACCCGACTCACAATCTGATCTACCGCGGGCGCGGTCGTCAGGCGCTGGACGCGATCTTCGCGCCGCAGAATGTGGCCGTGATCGGGGCCAGCGAACGCGAGGGCAGCGTCGGGCGGACGATCCTGTGGAATCTGATCAGCAACCCCTTCGGCGGGGCGGTCTTCCCCGTCAATCCCAAACGCCCCAGCGTGCTGGGCATCAAGGCTTATCCTTCCATCAAAGACGTGCCGGAGCAGATCGATCTGGCCGTCATCGTCACACCGGCACGAACCGTGCCCGGCGTCATCCGGGAATGCGTTGAAGTCGGCGTGAAGGGCGCGATCGTGATCTCCGCCGGGTTCAAGGAAATCGGCCCGGAGGGCGCGGCGCTCGAACAGCAGATTCTGGCGGAAGCCAGGCGGGGCAATATGCGCATCGTCGGCCCCAACTGCCTGGGCGTGATGAGTCCGCTGACCGGCCTGAACGCGACCTTCGCCAGCGCGATGGCCCGGCCCGGCAGTGTGGGCTTCATCAGCCAGAGTGGGGCGCTGTGCACGGCGGTGCTCGACTGGAGCTTCAAGGAAAACGTCGGCTTCAGTGCCTTTGTTTCCATCGGTTCGATGCTGGATGTGGGCTGGGGTGACCTGATCTACTACCTGGGTGACGACCCCCGCACGGAAAGCATCGTGATCTACATGGAGACGATCGGAGATGCCCGCGCCTTCCTTTCTGCTGCCCGTGAAGTGGCGATGACCAAGCCGATCATCGTGATCAAGCCGGGCCGCACCGAAGGCGCGGCCAAAGCTGCCGCCTCACATACCGGTTCGCTGACCGGCAGCGATGATGTGCTGGAAGCGGCTTTCCAGCGCTGCGGTGTGCTGCGCGTGGAGACGATCTCCGGGCTGTTCGCCATGGCCGAGGTGCTGGCCAAGCAGCCCCGTCCTTCCGGCCCGCGCCTGACCATCGTCACCAACGCGGGCGGACCCGGCGTGCTGGCCACAGATGCCCTGCTGACCAGCGGCGGCGAACTGGCGGAGATTTCCGAGCAGACGATGCAGGAACTCAACGCACTGCTGCCCGCGCCCTGGAGCCACAACAACCCCATTGACGTGCTGGGCGACGCCGATCCGGAGCGCTACGCCCGCACGCTGGAGATCGCCGGCAACGACCCCAACAGCGACGGCCTGCTGGTCATCCTGACGCCGCAGGCCATGACCGACCCCACCCAGACGGCGGAGCGGCTCCGGCCCTATGCCCACATCGAGGGCAAGCCGGTGCTGGCAAGCTGGATGGGCGGGCCGGAGATCGCCGCCGGGGAGGACATCCTGAACCGGGCCGGCATCCCGACCTTCGAGTATCCGGATACCGCCGCCAGAGCCTTTACCTACATGTGGCGCTACAGCTACAACCTGCGTGCCCTTTATGAGACTCCGGTCTTTTCTGTCGCGGCAGAAGAAGATGCCCCTGACCGGGCAGCAGTCGAGCGCATCATCAATGACGCCCGCCAGGCCGGGCGCACCATCCTCACCGAGGCCGAATCCAAGCAGATTCTGGCCGCTTACGGCGTGCCGATCATCCCGTCGCACATCGCCACCACCGAGGACGAAGCGGTCAGGGCAGCGGCGGAAGTCGGCTATCCGGTTGTGCTCAAGATTCATTCTGAGACGATCACTCATAAGACTGACGTGGGCGGTGTCAAACTGAACCTGACCGATGAATCCGAGGTGCGGGCCGCTTTCCAGGCCATTCGCCGGGCGGTGGCCGAGAAGGTCGGCGTGGAGCATTTCCTGGGCGTCAACGTGCAGCCCATGATTAACCTCAGCGATGGCTACGAGTTGATCATCGGCAGCAGCATTGACCCGCAGTT
>JALSTC010000048.1 GCA_026983935.1 Ardenticatenia bacterium | reverse complement strand
GGCGACCTGATCAACGGCATGTTCGGCGGCGTCGCCGGGACGAACTACGGCGAAAACAACTCGCTGATGGTCATCACGCGCAATTACTCCGGCCCGGTGCTGATCGCGGCGGGCGTGCTGGCTGTAGGGCTGGGCTTTCTGGGCAAGCTCTCGGCGGTGATCGCCACCGTGCCCGTCGCCGTGACCGGTGGACTGGCGATCTATCTGTTCGGCGTGATCGGGATGCAGGGCGTGGCGCTGATCATGTCCGAGAAGGTGGACCTGTACGACCCCCGGCAGCTTGCCATCGGCGCGGTGATTCTGGTGGTCGGCATCGGCGGGCATATCGGCTTCGACGGCAGCCTGCCCATCCCTGTACTGACGACTATCTTCCCGGATGGGCTGCCTGCCATCCCGACGGCAGCGGTGCTGGGTATCCTGCTGAACCTGATATTCCTGATTTTCCCCGTGAAGGCGGAAGTGCCGGAAGCGGCGCTGCCCGAATCGGTGGAGGCTGCCTCGGCTGCCCGGTAGCGCCTGCTTTCCGTTCGCCCGGATAACGGCCTGCAGAACACAGGCCCTATAACATAACAAACGGGGGCGCATCGCATAGTGCGCCCCCGTTGTTTTAAGTGAATACGCAATTGCACCGGCGTTCCGGAAAGACCCACCGCTGTTTGACAATCCCCCCCGAATCGCCTACATTGCCTCTCGGAAGTGACCTCCACCAATCCGGGAGCGTATGATCATGGCGACGAATTATGCCAAATTCGGTATTGATGCCAACCAGCCGATTGATGGGCGCGGTAACATCGCGCACCGGCTGCAAGACCCCGATTTTATCGCCAACACCGGCGCGCACTGGCTGCGTCTCAATTTTGTGTTGCCCGACATGGGTTTTCTGGACCGCTACGATGCCATCGTCAACAGCTTCCTCGATCGGGATATGAAGATTTACGCCACCATCGGCCATGATGTCCTGCATGATGTGTGGATCGGGGATAAACTGCGCGACGCGGACAACCCCGATGCCGCTGCCTGGATTCAGGCCTATGCCGGGCGCTTCATGGAGATCGTGGAGCACTTCCGGGGCCGTATTTTCGTCTATGAGGCGATCAACGAGCCGAACGGCTGGCAGGGGGGCGACCGGGCACTGGTGCATCCGCGCTGGTTCGTCTACATGATGAATACGCTCTATCAATTCCTGAAGCCCCGCGAGCGCGGCATCCGCCTGATCGCCGGCCCGCTGGAGGCGACGTGGCTCAACGACAACGAAGCCGCCCGCTATCTCGATCACGTGTACCGCATCGGCAACTGGGCCCCCGGCGAAGCGCCCTGGGATGGCATCGGCTACCACCTTTACATTGGCGAAGACCCCTACGCGCCGCCCGGCAGCGACAACTCCGCTGACCCGGACGATGTGCGCCAGACCTATGCCGCCTTCATGAACCGCATGTGGGGCGTGATCAATACCTACGAGCCGCAGACGCGCAACCTGCTGTTTGTTTCCGAGTTCGGCTGGACGTCGGATCATGGCGAGGACTTCCAGGCGCGGCAGGTGCAGCTTGGCATGGAGCTGCTGGCGGCGGATGATCGGGTGGCGTTTGCCTCGCTGTTCTGCACGGAGGATTTCTCCAAGAAATACGGCCTCTATGTGAAAGGCATGAGCCGCCCCAAGCAGGCCTTTGGGGTTTATCGCAACCTGATGCTGACCCGCGCCCCGGCCCGCAGCCCTGAAGTGGATTTCGAGGCGCTGGAGGGGCCGGTGGATGTGCCCATTGTCACCGCGCCGGGAGAAGCCTCCGGCGAGAGCGCGCCCTGGTCGGTCGGGCCGGGCCTGATGAAGCACCCGGTCGAACGGCGGGCCGTGATCCTGCTGCCGCCCTTCGATGATGGGCGCTGGGCGCGGGCTGTGCTGGATGCGGGCTATCACGGGCAGGGCGGCGTCACGCTCACCTGGAGTCCGGGCGAGGCCGGGCTGACCATCGCCGGGGAGCAGCGGTTGGTGCTGGTGGTCAATCCCGCCGAATGGGGCACGCCAGATGGCTCCATGATCCCCTGGTTTGCGGAGCACATGCCGGATGTGCAGGTGCGCGAGGAGACGTTCGCCAGACCGGAGGCGCTGACCGCCTGGCTGCGGGCCAACCCCGATCCTTTTACGCCGGCAGGATGAGAGGGAAGGATTTACCGAAAAATCGGCGCGAAAGCCCCCGCCTTTAGGCGTGGGGAGTGTCACCAATACGCAGGAACAAACACCCGCCCTTTAATTGACAGGGCGGGTGTTGATTGCACAGGAAAGCGGGAAAGCGGAGGTACTGCTTACGCCGTGCCGCTCCCCCTTGTCTTCGCGGCGATTTCAATCGCCGCCTGCCCGATCAGGTGGCCTTCCACGATCGCTGTGAAGGGGGCTGCCAGCAGCGAAATCAGGAAGCCGATGCAGGGGATGTTGCCCAGCAGCCCGACGATCAGACCGACGATAAAAATGAGCACCGCCAGCATAACCATGGTATTCAGGTTGTCCATGGCCAGCTTGAAGTTGCGCGCAATCTGGAGGAAATTATTGAAATCCCGCGTGCGGGCGTAGCGCATGATGGCGATGGAGAGCGGCAGCCAGACGATGGCGAAATAGATGAGGCTGATCACGGTGATGCACAGCCCGGCTAGAGATACCACGCCGAAGCCGCCCCGGGAACCAAGCGCAATGCTGAGGAAGACGCCGTTGACGATGCCAGCGACGATCAACATCGGCAGGAAGTAAATAAAGCCGACGATGGCCAGGATCAGGCCGCGTACCCAGCGGTCCACGAACTGCGTGCCGATGTCATTCCAGTCTGGGGTGGGATTGGGGACGCCGTCCAGCATGTTGCGGATCAGGTCCAGCGCCCAGCCAAAGACGGCCAGGTTCACGATGGGAATGATCCCGATCACGACGGTGACCGGAATCTTGTTCGTCCAGTTCTCATCCTCTTGAAAATAGGTGAATGCGCGTACGAGGTCCAAAGTGACTTCTCCTTTACAGATACAAGAAAAGGGCAATATTGATATGTATTATGAGCGAAAATGGGTTTCGCGCAAATCGGCAGTCGGATACCCCGATGCTGCCGTCTGCCTGCTGCTCAGAACGTGTCTCCCATCGCACCCATGATCTGCCGGGCGGCCTGTCCCTGCAGGTGGCCGTAGACCGGCACACCCAGCGCCAGCGCCACGATCCAGCCGATACACGGAATCCAGCCGAAAAGCGCGAAGATGACCCCGGCGATGACTTCCATAAGAGCCAGCACGGCCAGCGTCCCGATGTTGTTCATGGCGATGCGGAGATTCTGGCCGATCTGCAGGTAGACGTTGAAGTCACGCACCTGCGCGTAGCGAATCATGCCGATGAACAGCAGGGCCGAGATCAGCAGCGCATAGGCCAGCACGAAAAGTGAGATGAAGCAGACCAGCGTGAACACCACAAACTCGCCGCCCTGCGTGTTGACGAAGGTATCGGCCAGCGGTCCGAGGAGGATCAGCGGGAACAGTGGGATGCTGTAAATCAGTGTGACCAGAAAGATCAACAGCCCATCAATGAACTTTTGCCCGAAGTCGTCCCAATCGGGCAGGGGATAAGGGTACCCGTCCAGCATGTTGCGGATCAAGGCCACCAGCCAGCCGAATGTGGCAAAGCTGAGGATCGGTATCAGGCTGACAATGGCCAGCATCGCGATCTTGCCGACCCATTGTTCGTCGTCAAAGATGTATGTGAAGGCACGCGCAAGGTCCATCTTCCCCCTCCTGATGATCTGCCGGTTATGCTATGTTTCCAGGCGTCGGTGCGCGATCAGCGCCAGCCGCAGGCGTGGACGCGCTGCCAGCCCGGTACGTACGGCCAGCGCCACGCCTTCAACTGTGCTCTTGACCTCTTGAAGCACGCCGCCACCGTCCATCCGGTGAATCTCGCCGAGCACCTGCCCGATCTTGACCGTGTCCCCGGCGCTGATCTGCGGATACCACAGCCCGGTATGTTCGGCCAGCACAGGTTCATGATCGAGATAGACAACCTGCCCGGCGGTCTCTTCCATTTTCGGGAGCATATCCATACCGGCCAGCACATGGCGGATCACCTCCAGGTGGAAGTTGATGGCCTCTTCGTCGGTGTGATGACGGCGGCCCGCCTGCGAGACCAGCAGCGCGGTGTTGGCGGTCATGGCGGCCTGTGCCGGGTCCCATTCCTGCGGCGGATGGAGCAGGCCGAGTCCCGCACTGGCATGATGCAGCAGCAGCCGGTTCTGCTCATTGACCTGGGCATCTTCGCCCTGGGCCGTCCACACGAACGGGACAGCGCTCTCGCTGGTCTCCACAGCCTGCAGATCGATCCAGGCATCGGCGTGCATGACGAAATTCTGGTAAATGAAGTAGGCCAGCCGCTGGGTTGGCTTGCCTTCCAGGTGGCCGGGAAACACATACTTGAGGAACAGCCCATCCAGCGGATTCTGGCTGTGCAGCGCCTCAAAGCTCAATGGATCGAGGATGGGGCAGATCATCACACGCCCGGCCAGAGTGGCGGGGTCGAGCGCGTCAATCAGGCGCAGCGCCGCCTCACTGCCTGCATATTCGTCGCCGTCCATTCCGGACGTAACCAGCACCACCGGATCGGGATGGATGCCGTTGACCAGGGCCAGGGGAAAGTCCACCTGCGCCGCGCCGACGTCCACCGGAAAGACGCCGCGCAAGGTCTGGCCCGGTTCGACGTGCAGAGGGCCAAGCTGCCAGGGTTCACCGCTCATGGGGTTTGCTCCGTGGATGAAATGGATGCGAGTCAATCAAAGCATGGTGTATTATAGCAGTTTCGGGCGGGGAGGTCGTAATCTCACGCACCGGGCTGACTGCCACCCGCTTATCCGTGCCTGAACAGACGCACCAGTGTGAACACGGCGGTGAAGATGGCTGTCGCCGTCAGGACGATTGCCGCGCCGGAAGCGATGTTGAGGTAGAACGACAGATACAGCCCGATCACGCCGCTGAGCGCGCCCAGCAGCGCCGCGATGCCCATCATGTGATGCAGCCGTTTGACCAGCAGTTGTGCCGTCGCGGCGGGTGTGACCAGCATCGCCACCATCAGCGCAATGCCGACCGTTTGCAGACTGGCGACGATGGTCACCGCCACCAGGGCCAGCAGCAGCAGGCGCAGCGCCTCGCCGGGCAGTTTGAGCGTGCGGGCCAGCCCGGGATCAAAGCTCAATACCAGAAATTCTTTGTACAGCAGCACGAGAATCGCCAGCACCAGCGCCCCGAAAATCGCCATGATCATCAGGTCGGAATCGCGGACGCCGAGCACGTTCCCAAACAGGATATGCGTCAGGTCCACGCTGTAGCTGCGGGCTGTGCTGATGATGGCGATGC
>JALSTC010000047.1 GCA_026983935.1 Ardenticatenia bacterium | reverse complement strand
GCCCTCGTAACGCTTGCCGCTCCAGTAATCATACCAATCACCGGCAGGCAGGCGGACGGTTCGCTGCGCCGCGCCCTGCTCCACTACCGGAGCAGCAAGTAGTGCATTGCCCAGCAAATACTGATCGTCGCAGTCGGCAAAGGCAGGGTCTTCGAATGCCAGCGGACGGATAATCGGCCAGCCATGTACCGCACACTCGGCGAAGGCTGTGTAAAGATACGGCAGCAGGCGGTAGCGCAGCTCGATATAGCGACGGTTAATATCCTCATACGGCTGCCCGAACGCCCACGGTTCATGCCGCGCCGTCCCCTTGGCTGTATGCCCCCGGAAAAACGGCAGCAGTACCCCAAGCTGCACCCAGCGGGTGAACAGTTCACCGTCGGCATTCCCTGCAAATCCACCAATATCCGGCCCGGTGAATGACAGCCCTGAAAGCCCCAGATTCAGGCACATGCTGATACTCAGCCGCAGATGATCCCAGGCAGATACATTGTCTGCTGTCCAGGAGGAAGCATAGCGCTGTGCCCCCGCAAACGCAGCACGGACGATAACCAGGTGGCGGCGCTCCGGAGCCAGATGCTCCAGCCCCTCCCGCGTGGCCCGCCCCATCAGCATGCCGTAGACGTTATGCGCTTCGAGGTGAGTTGTTCCCCGGCCTTCCCAGTCATGCGGCACATAGTCCGGCATGTCCGGCGCGGCACCGCCAAAGCCAAAAATCGCCGGTTCGCCCATGTCATTCCAGAATCCGGCCACCCCATCGGCCAGCAGCCCGGCATACTGCCGCCCCCACCATGCACGCACGTCCGGGCTGGTAAAATCCGGGAAATAGCAGTTGCCAGGCCATACGGGCGCGACAAACAGCTTGCCGTCAGGATATTTCAGAAATGCGCCTTCCCGAAGGCCGCTCTCGCAAACGGCATAGCGTCTGTCCACCTTGATACCAGGGTCAATGATGGTAACGACTTTGAATCCCTGCTTTCTCAGATCAGCGATCATGCGCGGTGGATCGGGAAAACGCTGGCGGTTCCAGGTAAAACAGCGGAAGCCATCCATGTAGTCAATATCCAGGTAGATCGCATCGCACGGAATCCTGCGCTGGCGGAACTCCGCCGCGATCTCACGCACTTCTTCTTCAGTCATATAGCTCCAGCGGCACTGGTGATAGCCCAACGCCCACAGGGGTGGCATTGGCATACGCCCGGTCAGTTCTGTATAGCGTTCCAGCACCTGCAGGGCCGTCGGCCCTGTGAGCAGGTAATAGCGTAACTCCCCGGCCTCTGCCTCAAAAACCAGTTCATCTTCTGCACCTGACGCGCCGACGCTTACCCGTCCGCGTGCGGCGTTATCCCAGAAAATGCCATAAGCATTGGTACCCCGCAGACCAAGATAAAAAGGAATGCTCAAATTGATCGGATCGTCACCGCGGTTATAGCCAATGGGGTCTTTGTTCCAGAGGGTATACGTGCGACCACGAAGATTGAGGCCAAAAGCACGCTCACCCAGGCCATGCCCGGATTCTCCCGGTGCAAGCCGCTGACTGAGGCGCACCTGATGTCCTCGCCAGGTAATCCCCTCGTCGTCCTCGCAGATCACACGACCTGCACTATCTGTGACTGTCAACCTCGCCGATGCTCGCGCCACACGGCACCGGGTATCACCAGCCTGTATGGTCACCCCTTCATCATCTTCGGCGACTGTGAAATCTACTGGCTCCCAGACGGTTTTCTCCACAGCATAGGAAAACGGCTCCGAAAACACACCATCCGGAGCCAGCCGCACGCGCAGGCAGTCTTCTGCCAGCACATCTACGCGCAGGCTGCCGGAATCGGTTCGAAACATAACACCCTGTGCATTCTGTTCGATCTCCCGCAACTCCCCCAAACGATTCCACGGCCCCGGCGGGGGAGATGGCACAGCATAGCGTGCATCCAGCCGATGCCTGCTGCGGTCGTACCAGAACGCCTGCCATGCCGTCCGCGGACCGATCATGCGAACAACGTCCAGCAGACTGAAAACTTCCCCCTCATCGGCCATCCTCACCCCCAATCGGACTGCGCGAAAACACAAAACACTGCAAAAGTTTCAACCACCATGAATGCGGCGATCAATCAACTGTTTAAAGGGATCATCCCCGGCTTTGAACAGGACTTCGCGGGTACGTCCGCCGCTCCTCTCCGCCCCGATGATTCCCAACTCATGCATCAAATCCATCAGGCGGGCCGCACGCGGATAGCCCACACCAAGCCGCCTCTGGATCAGCGAGGCTGAGGCCTCCCCTGCTTCTACGACCAGTTGAATGGCCGCCTCAAGCATCGGATCGGTCTCGGACAGCAGTTCGCGGCGGGTCATACCCCGTTCCCAGGGAGCGATCGTCTGAGCATCTCGCTGGCCAGTCTCCACCTGCTCCTCAAGCCACCCGGCCCAATGGGTAACCACAGCGTCAATCTCTTCATCAGAAACAAAGCACCCCTGAATACGCCGTGGCCCGGCTGCATCGGACGCCTGATACAGCATATCCCCCCGGCCCATGAGTGTCTCCGCGCCCACCGAATCAAGGATAACCCGCGAGTCCACACTGGACGCCACCGCGAAGGAAATACGCGCCGGGAAGTTCGCCTTGATCAACCCTGTGATCACATCCACTGAAGGGCGCTGTGTGGCGACGATCAGATGAATGCCGACAGCACGCGCCATCTGGGCCAGCCGCGCCAATGTCTTCTCTGTCTCGTCCGGTCTGGAAAGCATCAGATCGCCAATTTCGTCAAAGATGATCACAATATAGGGCAGGTGTTCATCTCTACGCCGCCGCCCCAACGCCTTATTGTAGGCTTGCAGATTACGGGCTGCTTCCACCTCCAGCAGCTTATAGCGCCGATCCATCTCACGAGTCGCCCAGCGCAGCACGCCAAGAATGCGCTCCTGGTCGGTTTCCACCGGCCCCAGCAAATGCGGCAGGCCGTTAAATCGTGACAGCTCAACCATCTTCGGATCGAGCATGACCAGCTTAAGATTATCCGGTGAGTTGTTCATCACCAGTGCCGTTGCCATGGACGTCAGTGCCACAGACTTTCCAGAACCGGTCGTCCCTGCAACCAGCAGGTGAGGCATTGTTGCCAGATCGGCCACGACGGATGTGCCGGAAACATCCCGCCCCAGGGGGAGCGCAAGCGGTGAGCGCGTGCGGTAGAAAACAGTGCTCTCCATCACACCACGTAAGGAGACAATGCTGGGCTGCTTGTTTGGCACTTCCACGCCCACATAGGAAAAACCGGGCACAGGTGCCTGTATACGAAGCCGCCTGGCAGAGAGTGCGAGCGCAAGGTCGCGTTCCAGCGCGGAAATGCGCCCGACACGCACCCGTTGTAACACCCGTTCGCCCTGCTCATTCACAATTTCTTTGAACGGTTGGACGGCATACTGCGTGACAGCAGGGCCAATCCGTACATCAATTACTTCAACATGCACGTCAAATTCGCGCAGAGTTTCCTCAATGATTCGGGCATTCTCATTGATTTCTTCGTCAGTGGGGCGATTCAGATCGCGTTCATCCAGCAGGTCCAGGGGAGGTAAATAACTGGCGCGCTTGCCCACCCGTCTAGGCTCCTGGAGATCATCAACGCGAAAATAACGCACCAGACGCCCCTCAGCGTCGCGAACTTTCTTCACACGTGCACGACGTGACTTTGGACGCCAGAGAACTGGTCGGTAAGGCTTTTCCTCATCCTTATCACTACGGGGGACGACAGAAGGCCGCGTTCCAGGCACGCCGGGTGAGCTGAGGCCGCGCTGCACCTTTTCCGGATCAGGTTGAACATAGTTCAACGTATCGGCAAACAAAGACGGCGGTTCTTCCGGCAACCCCGCACCCTCAGCATGGTCTTCTCCCTGGATCGGGCGCACACGGGGCATATCCGGCGCAGCATGCCTGGGCACAATGGATGGCCGAGATCGCTGCGCCATCACAGACGCGGCAGACTCCGGCGTGGGAATACCTTCCGCCGTAGCCTCGAACTGCATCGCGCGTCCCTCTACAGTATCGGCCAGCTTGCGAAGCCGATCGGAGAGCCATTCCAACCCGCGCTCAAGATGCCGCCGACGCAAGCCGATCGCCCGGCTCAGAGCGACAATAAACACCGCCGCATACAGCAATGTCGAGGTGATCGGGTCGAAAAGCCCGACGACAAGCTGGCTGAGTGCCCAGCCGACATATCCCCCACCCCCACCAGCGCGAGCCAGAGCACGGGGCTCAGGATCGTTGGCCAGCAGATGCAGCAAAGCGAGAAATGATATGAATGCGATCTCGATTGCCAGCACGCGCGGCCAGGGAAAACGCAGCACTATGCCCAGTTTGGGAAGCAATATGATGACGCCCAGTGCCAGAATACCCAGCGCCACCACGAAACCGCCGTAGCCAAACAACTGCCTGATCGCGTAGGCCCAACTGCTAGCCACCGTTGTGTCTGGAGAGAAGTTCAGCAGTGCCAGCAAAGAAACCACCCCAAACACGATCAGCAGAATGCCAGCCACCTCATCTGTCCAGGGGGGGAGGCTCTCTGTAAACTCACGCCATTGGGCAGGCAGATCCCGAAGACTCGGCAAAGCAGGCATTGCTCGCTGCCAGCGGCGGCGCGCAGTTCCCGATCTGCTTGACTTGCGGCGCTGGCTGCCCCCGCGAGGACGACGAAATCTGAAGTTCTTTACCGTATCCAGAATGGCCCGCCAGCGCGACGGCTGCCGTGTGGATTTCTTACGTGCCATGCATACAGTCCGATACCATCTGCTGTACAGTGCCTATTATTCTACCATTTTGCGGGCACGACAGGGCTGTCTATCAATGCCCATCATAGCACACCCGTTCCACAAATAAAAATAAGCCGCGCTCATCACACATCCGAAAAGCGCGGCTCAATCTTTGAATGCCACAGGGTCAATCGCCAAGTTCCCTCAGACTCAGTCCAAGCCGCCGCGACGGACCATCAATGTTGAGAATGCGGGCACGGACAACATCACCCTCACGTACAACATTGCGAGGGTGCAGAAAGTGCCCTTCTGCCAGCTCAGAAATGTGGATCAAGCCTTCCAGTCCATCCTCAATGCAGGCAAAGGCACCAAAATCAACGACATTGGTGATCACGCCTTCCACAATCTGCCCGACGTGGTAGCGTTGGTCAACCGTCTCCCAGGGGTCGGGTTGCAGGCGCTTCAGACTGAGTGCTACTCGGCCCTCTTCCTGATTAACATCCATCACATAGACAGAAACGTACTCGCCGCGCTTCAGAACATCGCCCGGATGGCCAACACGGCCCCAGCTCAATTCCGAGATGTGGATCAGTCCTTCAACGCCTCCCAGATCAACAAAAACGCCAAAATCGCAAACGTTGGTCACTGTTCCCTGGCAGACATCCCCGCTCTGCAATCGCTCCAGAATAGCCGCTCGCGTACCCGGATCGACTTGAGCCGCACGTTCCGAAAAAATAAGTCTGTTCTGGGCTTCATCAAGCTCAATGACACGTAATGCCAGTTGTTGCCCAACATAACTGGACAGCTCACCGCGCCGCATATGATCATTAGATGATGCCTGGAAATTTACGAGCTGACTGGCCGGAACAAAACCCCGCAGACTCTTCCACTGTACGAGAAGCCCCCCACGATTACTGCCAATAACTGGCAACTCGAGCGTGGAATCGGCGTTCATAATCCTGCGCATCTCTTCCCAGTCTTCAGGGCGCGGAAAAACGTACTCTCCAGTTTCAGTCGTGGGACGAGTTCGGGCATACTCATACGCAACTTCGTTCCAGTCTTCCGACGACTGCACATGCTCTTCCGGGATCATTTCCCCTTCTTGAAGCAATGCTGCCCAGTATGCTTCGTCAACCGATGGCGATGATGATGTGTGTCCCCCCTTGCTGCTTGTTTGTGACATCACACTTCCCCTTCTCCTCAGCTTCCAACGAATATGATTACAGCAAATTGAGAAAATCTGCACCTTCAGGCGGCGTCATTATAGGAAACCATAAAACTCTTGTCAACTAACTATCAACAAAGCACAAACAATACCGTCTATTTTTTTTCATGGATCCGCGGTGCGTGTTCCATCTCAAGCAGCACACGTGCCACTTCCTCAATAGCCAGGCGCTGCTTTCGATACAGGTCTGCCTCGCTCATGGCCAGCCTCCGGGCAACATCTCGCACTTTATAACCCTGAACAAATCGCAGATCGACAATATTGTACAGGGTCCATTCGGCACGTGTCGTACTCCGTTCCCCAGCCGGACGAAGCCGATTGATCGCCTCCTGTAGAACGGCTCGCAGTGCACGTGTCGGATTTTCCTCATTATCAGGCAGCGCCTCCTGCACAATATTCAGACCCAGCAAGGGACTCTGCGTCAGCCGGGGGCCGCCCCAGTAATCGCGCAGCGCATCCCTTACAGCGTTGACAAAATCTGGAGATTGAACGCCGTTCGAAGGCAGGCCCTGAGTGAACACAGGGAAGCCGCCATAACGAGACATGTCTCGCAACCGCTGGAGGGCATCAATTTCAGGGAGCAGCCCTTCCAGCGCGGCGAAGACTTCCCGCTGCAGCAGCCGATCGTCCAGTGCCTGCGCAGCCTGCGATACCAGTGTGTCAAACACGCGCTGCTCTTCTTCCGATAGAGCGGGGGAATCGCTACGTGCACCAACACCCAGCACACCCAGCAAACGATGCATCTCTACACCGTTGTCCGGGTCCTCCCACATACGTTCACTGTACAACGGCACAAGCCAGAAACCGTTCCAGACTTTGATCGTGCTGGCATCATCTGACTCTGCCGCAAACATCTGCTGCAGTTCAGCACCGTTGCTGATAGTTTCCTGCGGTGACCACTCACCAATGGACTGCTCGATCCGCACTTCTTCCCCCTGAAAAACAGCGATAAACCCAATTGGCACACGCAGTAAATCGCATGTCGCGGCCAGAATCGATTCAAAAAGCTGAAGGAGATCCGACCTTGTGAGCAGCCGCTGACTGACCGACTGGATCATGCGTATTTGCGACTGATCATCGAGGTAAACCAGATACTGTTCCAGTCGCGGCATCGCCAGTGAAACCATCCACTGCCAGAACATCACCACAGCTACCGCAGCAAACGGCATAAACTCCTCGCCCGGCAATCCCAGGATGCGTCCGGCCTGCGGCAGGTAGAGTATGACCAGCAGCACAAGAATTCCGGCAAAGGGGCCGCGCAGGAAGAAACGCAGCAGCTCTGCCTTAACGACACGGTCCGGGATGCTGGAGCCAAAGAAGGCCAGCGGATAGGCGATAAACAACAGCATCAAAATAATGCCGAGATTCCCCACGTTCACCAGCAGCCAGAATAGAAGAGAGGAATCACCAGTCTGCGTGAACAGCAGGGAATAGGGGAAGATACCCAGTGCAGGCATGGTAAATGAGTACAGAAGATAACTCATTCGGCGGCGCGTGTAGGTTGTCAGGCAGCGCTGCCGCGCCCGCAAAACATTGTAGATCGAGACAATCGTCGCCAGCAGGAAAAACGTACTGAACAATGGAAAAACCGGGCCGGCCCGCAGATGCGGGGCAGGATCACGCACAAGGCCGTAAACCAGCGCATCGGAAAATGCAGCCATGATCAAGAAGAGGATGCTGAAGACATACAGAATGCGCATGACACGCCGCCGCCGCCCACGTGAAACCAGGCCGGTCGTTGCCAGCAGTGCATCTGACAGGTGGAACATAGCTGCGGGGGCAAAGGCAATGCCGATCCACTGCACACGCAGCCAGGCCCGCAGTGACAGTGTGGTCGGGTTCAACGATGTGAACACATCCACAGTGGATACCACCGTGACACAGGCCAACAACACGCTGGATGCCTGCACAACAGGCGCGTGTAGATTTCGAGACAGGTTGTAAAGCAGCATGGACGCCGCAACAATAACGATGATCGCTGTCAGCGCTTCATTCGTAAGCTGCAAGAATCCTTCAAAACCCAACGCCATAGCAACCCCAGTTCAGCGGATATTCTGATTAAAGAATAACGCAATGTCCTGGTTCAGGTAATAGCGATCGTTGAAACCACAGAAAACAAAACCCTGCCGCTGGCAAAACGTGATGGCCGCATAATTCTTGGTCTGCGTTTCAATCATGAGTCGCCGTAAACTGTTCGCGCCAGCCCACTGGCGGGCGTATCCCAAAAGCGCGCTCCCCACTCCACGCCGCCGCCATGCACGCCCGACAACCAACCCTTCAATCCAGCCGATGCTGTGGGCGTGATCCGGACGTATGACAAGGTAGCCGTAAATCGTCCCCTCATGCTCGGCAACCAGAAAAAAGTCGCGCCGCTGCCATGCAGCCAGAACAGCCTCATGCCCCAGAGGATACATCACGGTCATCGTGCGTGGGAGGCGCACTGTTCTGAAGACATAGCTGGTTCGCCCCTGAGTTTCCTCGGTTTCAACCTGCCATACATAATCGCTGGTCGAGGAATGATCAAGGGCCAGGCAGGCGGGCAAATCTTCTGCCGCTGCTGCGCGAATACTGAATTGAAGTTTCCGCTCTGTAACCATTGCTCTTTATCGTGACAAACCGCCCACCTTCTGAATTTCAGCGGTTGGCGGCGTCAATATGTCCTCCAGACTGCTCTACATAACATTATGAGCCAAGTCTAATCTGTGACCACCTGGTTCTCAAAAGTTACCAACTCTCCTGGCGGCGTCAGAATAATCTGGGGCACCGTCGAACCAGCCAACAGCTTCACCAGGGCATTGATCGTGGTGCGCGGAATCACTTCACTGCCGACCCCAATCGAAACGCGCATATAGTAACCATCGCGAATATACTGCCGGGCCAGGGCTTCAGCGTCCACACTGGCAATAATCACCGAGGACGGATCAATATCTGCCGCTTCCAGAGCACGGATCGCCCCGTATGCCCCGGCATCATTGATGCTGAGCACCACATTGAAGTTCACGCCTTCCTCAATAAGCCCCTGAACAGAATCCTCGGCAAATTCAGTGGTTCCGCCCAGATAGCGACCAACAATTGATGCACCGGGCGCTGCCGAGAGAAAACCTGCTTCCAGGCCATCTGCGCGGGCAACAATCGCCGGCAGGGATGGGAAATCAAGGAGAATAGCATTGATCTGTTGTGATCCGAATTCATCAAGAGCAATCCGACCGGCAGCCTGACCCGGAGTAAAGCCCAACTGGTAGTTGTCGTGCGTCACCAGTACACCACCGTAGCTTGGCGGCTCGCTGACATTATGCAGGATCAGTGGAATCCGGGCGGCCTGGATCGCGGAAAGTGAATCCTCCAGCAAATCCATGTCAAGTACACACACAATCAGTGCCGCCGCCCCATCCACTCTTGCGCGTTCAATCTGTATGAGTTCCAGATTCGGATCTGTCTCGCTGTCATATATGCGGTAATCCAGGCCATACTGCGCAGCTACGTCCTGCATGCGCCGGGCCAGTGTGGCAAAAAACACGCTCTCCTGGTTGCAGGTAACATAAGCGATGAATCCCGTGCGGCTAAGACGACTGCGAGCCTGCACGATTTCCCCCGCCGAAGGAATGACCTCGTCCGGTGCGCCTTCCACACCTGCAACGATCGTTGGTAAGGCAGCCTCAGAACTGCCCTGCGGCTGCAGTCGCCCGACCAATACCGCCAGAATCAGCAGTACCAGCAGCAGGGGCAGTCCTATCCCCAGCAGACGCAACAAGCGGCGAGGGGCATCATGTGCACCTTCAGAGTTGAGCGAGATGCCACCCTCTTCCTGCTTGACACGTGGGGGGATCAGTTCATGTCTATCAGACTGATGGCTCCCCTCCTGCTGCTCCTGCCCCAGTGCTTCATCCAGCAGATATGCCATTTGCTCGGCACTATCGAAGCGATCCTCTGGATTCTCTCGCAGTGCACGCAGGATCACGGCCTCAATGGCTGGCGTCACCTCCAAATCGATGTCTCGCGGCAGCGGACGAGGCAGCTCAATGCGGGGAGAATATGGGCCAGAAATCAACAGCGATTCAGCAGGCAACCGTCCCCCAATCATGTGGCACAAGATCATACCAAGACTGTAGATATCCGCCCGGTGATCGATCGGCTCGCCCCGCAACTGCTCCGGGGCCATATAAGCAGGCGTACCCACCACTGTGTTCGTTGAGGATGCGCCTGTAACACTGCCCAACACTCTGGCCAGCCCAAAGTCAGCCAGATAAGCGTTACGCTCGCGGTCAATGAGAATGTTGCTCGGCTTTAAGTCACGGTGTATCACACCGCGTCGGTGGGCATATCCCAGCGCCGAAGCGATCTGTTTGAGCAAGGCCGCGATCTCCTGCATGGATTCAAAACCGCGCCCCAGCCAGTCCTGCAATGTACCCCCTTTAAGCAAACGCATAGCCAGATACACAACATCGCCGGAGAATCCATAGTCAAAGACAGGCAGAATGTGGGGATGTTCCAGGGCAGCAATCATTGCAGCTTCGCGTTCGAACTGCTGCCGCACAGCGCTGCTTGCGGTGTCCTGCCCAAAAGGAATTATCTTAAGCGCCACTTCACGCCGGATCGAGGGCTGATAGGCTCGATATACATCAGCGCCACCGCCTCGTCCAATACGCTCACGCACATAATATGGGCCAATCCGTTCACCGGTAAAATTCACCCGTCGTGCACCCCGTTATTAAACATCAAACGACTCGCTATTCTACCGCTGATCTATTGATCCCCTGCCCAAAACCAGAGCGACAGGCCGCGATCCGTACATTAACTATAAAAGCGAACCAGCCGACGGGCAAATACTTTAATCCTTCGCATGCAAGACGACTCACGCACCCCCACCATAAAACAACCATTGCGCCATTGCGAAAGCAGTGGGAATATCCATTCGACGGGTTATAATCTGACAGCACACCTGGACTGGTAATCAAAAAAGTCGTATGAACTGGTAGCGCGCCGAGACACGCAGCACGCCTTCACGCTGCCAGACAACAGCAGGACGCACCATTTTGTAGCAGCAGCCTTGTGATTGACAACAAGGCTTTTTTGCCCGTTGACACGGTATGTAACGATGCAAGATTCCATTCTCGACTGGCTATTATCAAAGGGCGCGGAACAAGGACATCTTACCTATGATGACATCCTTGCTGCCCTGCCAGCATCAGAACAAGATCAGGTTGCCCACCTTGACGAGATACTGGATCGCCTGGCAGAAGCCGGTATCACTGTGCTGGAGAGCACTCCGGCTAAAGAAGCGGAAGACTCCTCAGCGGGTGATGTTGCGCAGTCAGAAAATCTCAATACCATTGACAGGGTAGACCTGCGGCAAGACCTGGGCTATCAGCAGGCACTGGATTCCGATGATGTCGTCGGTCTGTACCTGAAGGAAGCTGGTCGCGTCCCCCTGCTTACGGCAGAGGAAGAGGTTGAACTTGCCAAGCGCATTGAAGCCGGCACGATAGCACGCGAACAGCTTGAGGCATATGGTGATGAGCTTTCGCCGGAACAGCGAGCAGAACTGGAAGCCGTTATTGAGGATGCCGACAGGGCACAGGAGCATCTTGTCCGGGCCAACGCACGACTGGTGATCAGCATTGCCAAGAAGTATGTTGGGCGCGGCGTTCCGTTTCTGGACTTGATACAGGAGGGCAACATCGGTTTGATCCGAGCCGTCCGTAAGTTTGAGTATCAACGCGGCCACAAATTCAGCACCTACGCCACATGGTGGATTCGGCAGGCTGTCAGTCGGGCAGTAGCCGACCAGGGCCGCACGATCCGTGTGCCCGTCCATATGGGAGATCAGATCAACAAGCTGTCCCGGATTTCCGCTCTGCTGGCACAGCAGCTTGGCCGTGACCCGACCATTGAGGAAATCGCGGCCCGCATGGAGATTGAACCCGAGAAAGTGACCGAACTAATGGAAGTCTCCCGCCGACCGGTCAGCCTGGATGAACCGACCAACGACGAGGAAGATGCAGAAATTGGTGATTTCATCGAGGATGCAAGTTCTCCTTCACCACCTCAACTCGTCGCGGAGAACCTGCTGCGGGAGCAGGTGGGAGAGCTGCTGAAAAGGCTGCCCGAACGTGAGGCCTATATTCTCCAGCTTCGTTATGGCCTGAAAGACGGGCGTGTCTACACGCTGGAGGAAGTTGGCAAAGAAATCGGTGTTACGCGAGAGCGCGTCAGGCAGTTGGAGGCGCAGGCCCTGAACCGGCTGCGGCACTCCTCCGCGCTCATGCTTCGTGACTACCTGATTGAGGAGTGAGCGGTGACTCAGCGCAACTTGACCCTGTGGCTGTGGGCAGTGGTACTGGCGGTGATGGGGATTCTCCTGCTTCTGCACAACTATCTGCTGCTCACCTTCGATGTGCTCCAACTGTGGCCCCTGCTGCTGGTTGCATTCGGCATCCAGATACTGGTACGGGGCGACCTGGGCTTTAGCTGGGCCAGCAAGAATTTCGGCATTACACGCGGCAGCGTCGAATCCGGCGCACTGCGCGCCGACAGCGGCGAACTGGACCTTCGCGTGCGTGTCCTGCAGCGTGAAGGGCGGTTGATTGCCGGGCAGTACACTGCCCGCTCCCGTCCGGAGTTGGAAGTCACCGGCAATCACACTGCGCTCACGCTGCTGCGCGGCAAGACCTGGCTGCTCTCTCAGGCCAACTGGGACCTTGGACTGGCCGGCGATCTGCCCTGGGACCTGCTGCTGAGCACCTATCTGGGAAACATTGAAGTGGATATGCGCGGCCTGATCATTGGACAGGCCCATGTTGCCACCGGTTTCGGCGACATCCGCATGGTTGTGCCAGATAATCCCGGCGGCCCGATTCATGTTCGTTCTACATTTGGGGATATCTATCTGGCCGTCCCGGATAACATGGAAGCGGCGCTTACCGTTAAGGGAAGCTCGCTGTTTGGCATACACCTGCTGAACACACGCTGGCAGCAGTATGATGACCGCCGTTATGCAACCAATGGCTATGACAAGGCTATTGACCCCCTTGACCTGACCGTCAGCGGCACATTCGGCGATCTTTTTCTTTCCTGATGCCAGATTACCAATCAACGCAGGACCAGGGTCAGCCGATCGTCTGTCAGATGAATTTCGGTGACCGCAAGCGTGTAACCCTCCGTAATCAGGCGGGCCTGCCGTAAAACAGCATTCCCTTCGGTCACCAATCGCCCGATCTGATGGGCAATGTCTCCGTCTGTGGGGACAGCATAGAGCGTGCCTCCAAGTACCATTCCCGCCACGTCAAAACCTGCCCGATCCGACGTGAGCGTCATCACCAGCCCCGCATCCTGCCAAAAACCAGCGAAATTGGCGCTCCCATAGATCACGCCACCACCAGGACGGAAGTCCACTCTGTCCACACGATATTGTTCCGCCGCGCAGCCAGCCAACCATGTGTCGCAAATCTCTCCCAGCGCATCTTCACGGAATGACATCACGCCCAGCGGCAGACCATCTATGCCATCACCAATCCACAACGTCTCCGCAAACATCTGTGCACTATCAAGCGTGAAACGCCCCCGTGGGCCTGCGTCAATCGTGATCACGTCCGGCGTGTTTGCCCACTGAAACCAATCCGCATAGCCAGTCGGTGCTGGAACAGCCCCATCTTCCCCCGGCAACATGGCAGTTCCTGTGTCTCCAACTGGCGCTGAATTCTGCGGGACAGACGCCTGCGCCTGCTGATTCGCCCAAAATGCATCCACGCTGCCCTGGGGCGCAAAACCCACGGCCTGCAAAGCCAAACCAGGCAGCACCGACAGCAGCAGTGCCCCCACAACACAAATCAGCATGCCCACAGGCAGCACCCATATGATCCACACCAGGCGCGGGCCATGCTTACGATGCCTGTACAAAACTTCTCTTCGATTGAGCATTACCCCCTCGGTGATATTGGCTTCAGCCTCGAAAGCATGGTAACATCACTTCACGATTTTAACATCCCAGAGGTACTTATGCGTATTCTGGTAATTTCCGATATCCACGCCAACCTGACAGCTTTCGAGGCCGTCCTCAAGGATGCTCAAGGGGAATGGGATTATGTCTGGTGCCTGGGCGACGTCGTCGGGTATGGGCCAGACCCCAATGAGTGCGTGGACCTGCTCTGCACGCTCCCCCATCTTTGCCTGGCCGGAAATCATGACTGGGCGGCGCTGGGGCGGCTGGACATCCGCACGTTTAACAATGATGCACGCAAAGCTGTAACCTGGACTGCCGAAACCCTGCGTCCGGATAACATCGAATACCTGGCAGCGCTCCCAACCACCTTTGTGCTGGGCCCGTATACCCTGGCCCACGGCAGCCCACGCGAGCCGGTGTGGGAGTACATCCTTGATCCATTGATCGCTGCCCTGAACTTCCCACACTTTGAGACGCCATACTGTCTCGTCGGTCACACCCACACGCCGGTCATCTTCGAAATGGTCAATGAGCAGGGCGACACCGAATCATTCCCGCCCGTGTATCGCCAGTCCAGACAGCTCAATGGGCATCGCCAGATCATCAACCCGGGATCAGTAGGCCAGCCCCGCGACTCAAATCCGGATGCGGCATATGCTCTGCTCAACGTCGAGCAGAATACATGGGAACACCGTCGGGTTCCCTATGACATTGCGGAAGTCCAGGAACGCATGCGCAGGGTGGACATGCCAGAACGCCTGATCCTGCGGCTGGAACATGGCTGGTGAGCCTGCATTCCCAGAGTATGACTGTCCCCTGAAAGAAATTGCCATGACCACATCGTCTGATTTCGATTGGGCCTCACAGCGTGTCATTGTAACGGGAGGGGCTGGCTTTCTGGGCCAGCACCTTTGCAAGCACCTCAACGCACTTGGCTGCGGAGCGGTGTATCCCATACGCAGCACTGACTACGACCTGCGCGAGAAAAGCAATGTAGAGCGTATGTACGCCGACCACCCCGAAGCCACCATGGTCGTCCATCTGGCTGCAACCGTCGGCGGGATCGGCGCGAACCGCGAACATCCCGGCACGTTCTTCTACGACAACCTGATCATGGGCGTGCTGCTCATGGAACACGCACGGCGTGCTGGCGTCCCCAAATTTGTGGGCATCGGGACAATCTGTTCTTACCCCAAATACACGCCCGTCCCCTTCCATGAGGATGATCTCTGGAACGGTTATCCAGAAGAAACAAACGCGCCTTACGGGCTGGCGAAGAAGATGCTGCTGGTTCAGGGCCAGGCGTACCGCAAAGAATTCGGCTACAACGCCATTCACCTGCTGCCGGTCAATCTATACGGCCCCGGTGACAACTTCGACCCCGCCACCTCGCATGTCATCCCCGCAATCATCAAAAAACTGGTTGATGCCCAGGAAGCTGGCGAAGATCATATCGTCCTCTGGGGAGACGGTTCGCCAACCCGCGAGTTTCTTTTTGTGGAGGATGCTGCAGAGGGAATCGCGCTGGCAATGGCACACTACAATGAGCCGGAACCCGTGAATCTGGGAGCAGGATTTGAGATCAGTATCAAGGACCTGGCCGAACTGATTGCGGAACTGGTGGGGTTTGAAGGAAACCTGCGCTGGGATACAACCAGGCCAAATGGCCAGCCCCGCCGAATGCTGGATACCAGCCGGGCAAAAGAGAAATTCGGCTTTCAGGCCAAAACGGATTTTCGCACAGGGCTGAAGCGAACGATCGAATGGTATCGTCAGGCCAGAGCACAGGGACTGGTGCCCTGAGCATCGGTTACTTCACCGGGGACAGAGAGGGCGTTGGAGCCTGGGCTTCAAAACGCCAGATCAGCGTGTATGCACCAAGCGTAAGCGGCGCGGCGGGGCTGACTGCCAGAAAGAAGCGCCCGCTTTCCGGTGCGATAACCTGGCGGAGTGCGGCATTGCGCCCGCCTCCTCCATTGTCATCTTCATAGAGCACCGTTCCATCCGGCGACACAAGACTGAGTACAGGGTCCAATGGGCTGTCATCCCCCACGACAACCGCAGCACTGATCACATCCCCCAGTGTCAGTTCCAGCGGCCAGACATCGCGCACCGCAGGCGCAACCATCGCGCCGTTATAAACCTCGTCCGGCTCGGCGACCGGCTGAAGATGATCAAGCATCGTTGTGCCATAGCCAAAGGCTATATCATACGAACCCATCGCCTGGCCGCCGGCATCACGGACAAAAACAATATAGGCACCTGTAGACGGCAGCCTGACTCCGGCGATGATCGCGTCGCGCGATCCAAAAGTGTCACCCGCCTGTGCCAGCATTTCACCCGCCGGATCGAAAACGGCCACAAAGGGATCAACCGCACTGTTCTCGCCTACCATCGCACCAAGCGTGATCAGATCGCCTGCTTCCCCAAATATCGTATAGCGATCCACTTCCCCCGGCTGGCGCAACTGCCCCTGCACAATCAGACGCGGCTGCAGTTGAATCCCTGACTCGACGGCTATCGGCACCGCCGTAACCGATGGCGTGAGCGGCTGATCCTGTGCAGGGCCATCCGAAGGCTGGCGTGTATTCGACACTGAGACAGCCGAGGGTACTGCTGCAAGCGTCGGGGATGGTGTTTCTGGCGGCTGTACAGATAGAGAGAGCGTATACATCCCCTGCCCTTCTCCGGATAGAGTGATCAGCAGTGTATAAGCGCCATCAGCAGGCAGCCGAATATCTTCCAAAGCCGAACGACCTTCGTAGCTTCCTTCGGAAACTGCCCCAAGCTGTTGCCCTGTCGAATCCGCAAGTGTCAGGGCAGGACTGATACCGCGGGCAGTCAGCTCGACCCGGATCACATCTCCCGCACGCCCCACAAAATCCCAGCGATGCTGCTGATCAGGGCCACTCAATACCTGTTCGACCGAGTCACCGTAGCTCAACAGCCCACTGTGAGTCAGCAGCACACCAGTGCGGGCAGCACAGGACACCAGGAGCAGCGACAGGAACCCGAGAATGATTGTTCGCTTCATCACTTCATTCCGCAGCGGAGCCCGCTGCCCGGAGCACCTTCTCATACACGGCCAGTGTTTCCTGCGCTGTTTTCCGCCAGCTAAATGCTGTCGCACGTCCCAGGCCCAGATTGCGAAGCTGATCGGCCAGGGGCTTCTGAAGCAGAATGCCCAGAATCGCACCACCCATGGCACGGGCATCATCAGGGTCTACCAGAAAAGCTGCATCTTCCACGATCTCAGGGATCGAGGAAACATCACAGGCCACAACCGGCGTGCCGCAGGCCATCGCTTCCAGCACTGGCAGGCCGAATCCTTCATAGCGGCTGGGAAAAACCATCACATCCGCCAAGCGGTACAATGATGGCTTATCCGCCTCGTCAACCTCCCCCAGCCAGCGTACACAGCCGCCAATGTCAAGCTGTTCGATATAGCGAGGCAGATCGGGGAAGCGATCCGTGCCCCAGCGAGAGGGCGGACGTCCAGCCAGGACAAGGGGGATTTCATCGCCAACGGCCTGCCCGACGTAGGTATAAGCCAGCAGCAGCGTGTGTACATTTTTACGGACATCGTAACCGCCGAGGTAAAGCACAAACCGCTCCGGCAAATTGTAGCGGGCACGCACTTCAGCATCACGCTCCGCACCGAGACGCAAGTGAAAGCGCTCGTCTGCGGCCAGCCACACGACCTGTACCCGTTCATCAGGTATGCCGAGGCGCTCGACGATCTCCTCCCGTGAAGCCTGCGAATCGGTCAGGACATAAGACGCGCCGCGTGCACCAGCCGCTACCAGACTGGTGTAAAGACGCGCCAGCACTCCGCCCTGATACACCGGCATGGCCAGCGTGATGATGTCATGCACCGTCACAACGACCGGCAGCGGCGAAGACAGTGGCGAACCCCAGTAGGGAACATGGAGTAGATCAGCGCCAACATTCGCTGCCGCTTTCGGGCACGCAAACTGCTCGAACCATACCTTACCCAGATGCCCGGAGAATCTCGCTGGCGCATGAGTCAGATTGACATCAGATGGCAGATCGTCAACCTCTGTAATGTGAGGGGGCAGCACAAGCGTCAGCAAAAGATCGGGATCGATCTCCTGAAGGGCATGCAGCAGCCGCCGCACATACTGTCCGCTCCCGGTATCCGGGCGATCCCAGAACCAGCCATTAAACGCGATGTGCATGTCTTCCCACAATCGGCACCAGAACTTCACAATCCACGAAACACTACCAGGGGCGAATTGTAGCCAATCTGCACGACTGTGCCACATGAACCTGCAGCACAAAACAGCGTCCCATGCTATTCTTAGCATACGAGCCACCCAAAAGCGCGAAACGCGAAGAAACGGTATCTCGTCGGCTGTTAGCGCTGCAATAGCTGCGGCTGCAAGGAACGGTTATATGCTTGGCGACACACAGATCATGGTGATTGATGATGAGCGGGAAGCACGGGAGTTGATCTCAACTCTGCTGCAGCGTATTGGTATCCAGCCCATTCTTGTGAAAAGTGGCTCCGCCGCGCTGGCACTTCTGGAAGAAGGACTGAAGCCGTCACTGATTATCCTTGACCTGATGATGCCGGAAATGGACGGGCTGGAGGTATTATCGCGTATTCGCAGTATGCCGCAGTTGAACAGCGTCCCCGTACTTATCCTCTCCGCCAAAGCTGAGCCGGAAAGCATTCGCATGGGGCTAAACAGCGGCGCTGATGCATACGTCACCAAAACTTATCTGACACATAATCTGATTGACCGCGTGCGTGTGCTCATTGCTGCGGGACGACAGGTGCTGCCGGAAACCCGCTTCTACGGTCGAACAGCGCTGCTCACACCCACACCCACCGAACCGGCACCCAGCACAAATGATCCCGTCCGGCCGCAGACTCCAGAGCAGGACTCTTCACCAGATGCACCCGAAACAACCGATACACCATCCGCGTAATCCTGGACCGGCACACCGCCTCAGGGCGTGACCACGACCAGGTTGTCCGCAGCCACAGCATGATCGGCATCAGAAGCAGTCATAAGCCGTGCCCCATCTGCCGGATCATATAACGCCACGATCAGGCGTGCAGGCCCCCGGTAATCCGCTCTCTCTGGCCGAAACGCAAGCGTATGAGGATCAATCACATACTCCCCGGCTATCCAGCCGGTGGTCGGGCGCGTGCTACTGCCCGGCTGAGAATCATGCTGAGCGAGGAGGCGCCCCTCAGCGTCAAGCAGTTGTACGGTCACGGTATAAGGAATATCCGTCACGCCCGCGGCCTGCCATACCAGCACCGCCTCAAAGGGCATGCCACCGGGAATTTCGCTACCTTCCGGCAGTGACAGGCCATAAAGCGTCCCAACACCGGGAAAGGTGACATCCAGCCGCCGCTCAACTTCCGGCGCAGTCATGCGATGCTCCGGTGACACAATCATATACTCCGCCAGACTCACCTGAGACCCTTCCCCGACCTGCACGGTCAGTTCAGCCGTACCAGCAGCCTCCGCAGGAACAGGCAGCGCTCGCCAATCCAGAACCGCGCCTCGACCGGTAAGTGCACGGGTATCAGCCACCTCCCAACCATCACCAGCCAGCCGCACCGTGATTTCTGGAGAATCCACTGCCGTCTGCCAGCGAAACGTGAGGCGCAGCGAATCGCCGGCAACCAGTTCACCGCCCGTCTCTTCACAGCCACTTAAGGACACATCCGGTGCAGCGGCACGCATGCAATCATCTTCAAACGGCGGCCAGTCAGCATGCAGCACTCTTAACACACCCAATGACACATCCTTGCCCGTCGGCGCACCGGTTGCCGGATCGCGCACATCAAACCCCGATGGATTCGATTCGCTGTATACCCGGACACGCAGCGGATATTCTCCTGGGGGTGTACCCTGAGGAAAATAGAGCAAAGCATAGGCCCGGGCAGTTTGACCAACATCCAGCCGACTGACGGGCACCTGGGCCGCTGTGAGCACCGGGGCATCATCTCCCGCGATTTCCCATCCCTGTGGATTCAGCGCATTTACAGCCACCTGAACATCCTGCTGAGTTCGTTCATTCACCGTGACCGTAAACGCCAGGCAGACACCCCGATCGGCGGGGAATGGATCCGCAGGGATGCGCTCTGGCTCCAGAGTTAGCGCCCCGAAGTTCACAGGTGCGGCGGATTCACCGGACGGCATCAGTAAAGGCCCTCGAATGCGGTAAGCAGTGGTAGACATGCCGTAGACGCTGTATGTCTGCGACAGGGCAGGCTGACCATGACCGAGCAGGCACGGCAGCATACCCCGTGCATCGGCCCGCTGTGTATACCAGGTATTCAACTCCACGCGGACGGCTTCCGTCTGCGGCAGATGGGCATTGAGCAGAGGAACGATCTCATCTGCATCCGCACCTTCCGGCAGCGCGATCAGCTCCGCCAGGACATGCAAGCGCGACCAGTAGTAGCGCAGTTCGTATCGGTCAGCATACGACCAGGCCAGCACGCGATCATCTGGCCCCAATA
Source organism: Ardenticatenia bacterium (assembly GCA_026983935.1). GTDB lineage: Bacteria > Chloroflexota > Anaerolineae > Aggregatilineales > Ch27 > JALSTC01. Next base: position 3,729 of record JALSTC010000047.1, on the reverse strand, counting down.
CATCGGCATAATAGGCCACCATTTCCCGCGCCTGATCATGCTGGAACGCCGGATCGGGCCTGCCGGGCAGCAGCGTCCAGGCCATGGCCACCGCAAGAACAGAAGCGCCTGCCAGCAGCCGCGTCCAGCGTGCCTGTGAGACCAGCGCCGCCGTTCCCCCGGCAAGCATGATCACTGCCAGCGGCGCGATCATGACCAGATAGCGGCCATGCATGTGAATTCCCGGCACTGCCAGCGCCACAATCAGCACAACAAACAGCCCGGCAATAAGCCCGCCCAGCAGCCTGCCCCACCGGGAACGCAGCGCGGTCAATGCCAGCGGTATCAGCGGCAGCAAGAGCAGGGCCACGCCTCGCAATGCCAGATCGTTCTGGCGCACCATCTCCCAGGAACTTGCCCACAACGCCTGCCATGCGTACCAGAGCATTTCCGGGGAAAGCGCCGTCGAGCCAGTTGCCGCGTTCGCCGCGCCAACGCTGGCGAACCGTGCCAACAGTTCCGGGAGCCACAGCAGACCGATGACAATCTGGCCCGTGACCCATGCCCGAAATCCAGGGCGTGGCTGCTGCCGCCGCAGCACCGCCCACAGCCAGGCCCCCAGCACCGCTGCATTCGCCGCCCCCAGCACAACAATTCCCGTGTTATGCGTATACAAAGCCACCAGTTCGCCCCCCAGCGCAGCAGCCCAGGAGCCACGTGACGGCGGCACCTCACCCAGCAAACGCATGAGTCCAAGTGCCATGACCAGCACGGCAAGCGCCAGCGTGTTGTACATACGCGCTTCTTGAGAGGCCCACCACAGCAGCGGTAAGAACGCGCCCAACGCCATCGCCAGGACAGCCGACCAGCGGCGGCCAGACCAGCGTCTGGCAGCAAATCCCATCACGGCGAGCAGTAAGATACCCTGCAGCAGCGAGAAAGCCCGCAGCGCAAACTCCGAATCGCCCGTCAATTTGACCCAGATGTGCAGCAGGAGATAGTACAGGGGTGGATTGGTGGGGTCACCATTCAGGGTGGCGATCAGATCGGGCTGTGTGGCCGCGTGCCAGGAAAATCCTTCATCAAACCAGATGCTCTGGGTGCTCAGATTCCAGGCACGCAGCCCGGCTGCCAAAAGTAAGATCAACACCATCAGCCAGAGTGTACGGAGCTTCATATGCCGCTGGTATCCCGCCTGTTCCAATCGTCCGCTGGTCAGCATAACATGCCGCCAAGCGACCGGCAATCCCCACAAAACACATGCGCGGACACTTTATCATGCCCGCGCATGTCTGATATTCGCTGGTAAACGTGGATTTGTTACTGAGCGGACGAAAGGAGCTTCACGTACTGGGATCGCTCAAAAGCAAATGGATCATCCACCTTCTTCTGGCTTAGCTTACCCCGGAAGTCGTCCACCGAGTCATAGCCCTTCTCATCCATCCAGTTCTGAATATCCAGCAGCATGGTCGAGAGATAGGGAATGCCGTTCTCCAGCAAAGTTGAGGCAACCTGCACCACCGTCGCCCCGGCAAGCAGGCCCTTGACCACATCACGCCCTGTATGCACGCCGGTGTTCAGGGCAAGGTCCAGCTTGGTGCGCCCATAAAGCAGGGCAATCCAGCGCAGCGGCACTTTCATCTCAATCGGATTGCTCAGCACCATCTCATTCACAAGCGTCTCAAGCTCAGGATCAATATCCGGCTGCAGGAAGCGGTTGAACAACACCACCGCCTCAACGCCGCGCTTCTCAAGTTCATGAACGACATTAGCAGGGGATGTGTAGAAGGGGCTCAGCTTGACGGCCAGCGGCAGCGACACTTCTGCCTTGATGCTTTCAACAATCTCATAAAGCGTTTGCTCGATATCACCGGCCGTTTTGGCCGGATCGGTTGGCACGACATAGTAGTTGATCTCCAGGCCGTCCACGCCCGTTTCGGCAAGCTGCTTTGCATACTGCGTCCACGCGCCCGGCGAAACGGCATTGAGGCTGGCAAAAACAGGCATCGAGACGGCTTCGCGCGTTTTCTCCACCCACATCAGGTGCTCTTTGGCACCGCCGTGCTCAACCGAAGGGAAGTAAGAGGTTGCTTCCGCATAGCCCTCACTTCCTACAGACAGTACATCCTCCATATGAAGCTGATCGAGCTGAATCTGCTCCTCGAACAGCGAACGGATCACCAGCGCCCCGGCCCCTGCGTCTTCTGCCATCTTGACGCGATCAATATAGCTGGAAATCGAGCTTGCAGCGACTACCAGCGGGTTCTTCAAAGGGACGCCCAGGTAAGTCGTTGACAAATTTGCCATGTTCTTTGCTCCTTAAACACACCGGCACAGAAACCTGATATGTCCTGTCGTTTTCTACTGTACCCCTCAGGTGCCATCTCATATAAGTGATAACTGACACTAAAGTGGTGCTGTTTTTCACTTCTGTGATTATCCAGAAGGTGTTAGGCTTGATCGATAGTGGTGAAAACTGCTTTTTATCGGCTAAAAAGGAAGGGGTTGACATGGCCAAAAAGCAAACACGCCAGTACGTCACCATTGATGCCAACACGGCGGCGGCGCATGTAGCCCATGCAGTCAGCGAGGTGATCGCGATCTACCCGATCACGCCTTCATCTCCGATGGGTGAAATAGCTGACGAGAAGTCGGCAAAAGGTGAGACAAACATCTGGGGGACCGTGCCCACAGTCGTTGAGATGCAATCCGAGGGCGGTGCAGCAGGCGCGGTTCATGGCGCACTGACAGCAGGCGCGCTGACAACCACGTTTACGGCCTCACAGGGGCTGCTTCTGATGATCCCCAACATGTACAAGATCGCAGGGGAGCTCACACCCGCCGTCTTCCATGTTGCCGCACGCTCGGTGGCCGCGCAGGCGCTCTCCATTTTTGGCGATCATACCGATGTCATGGCAACACGAAGCACGGGCTTTGCCATGCTGGCATCCAGCAGCGTGCAGGAAGCCATGGATCTGGCATTGATTGCTCACGCGGCATCAGTTGAGACTCGTCTGCCATTCATTCACTTTTTTGACGGGTTCCGCACTTCTCATGAAATTCAGAAAGTTGAAGAACTGACCAAAGATGATATGCGGGCGGTAATTGACGAGGATGCCGTCGTCGCACATCATCAGCGCGGGCTTACGCCAGACAGGCCGGCCATTCGGGGCACTGCCCAGAATCCGGATGTCTTCTTCCAGGGACGCGAGACGGTCAATCCGTACTATGTAAAAGCTGGTGGCATTGTCCAGAAAGTCATGGATCGGTTCGCGTCTGTAGTGGGCCGCCAGTATCATCTGTTCGATTACGTCGGGGCACCAGATGCTGAGCGGGTTGTTGTGCTGATGGGTTCCGGCGCGGAAACCATGCACGAAGTTGTGGAGTACCTGAACGCACAGGGCGAGAAGGTCGGTGTGATCAAGGTGCGCCTCTATCGCCCCTTTGACGCAGAAGCTTTTATCAACGCCCTGCCGAAGACGGTTAAGAAGATCGCCACCCTGGATCGCACCAAAGAACCGGGGGCATCCGGTGAACCACTGTACCTGGACGTGCGCTCTGTCATTGACGAGGCAGTCGCTGAGGGACGCCTGGAAAGCGCGCCTGTCGTAGTTGGCGGGCGTTACGGGCTCAGTTCCAAGGAATTCAACCCCGGGATGGCGAAGGCCGTTCTGGATAATCTTCTGGCCGACCGGCCCAAGAATCACTTCACAATCGGCATCTTCGACGATGTCACCCACACCAGTCTGG
>JALSTC010000046.1 GCA_026983935.1 Ardenticatenia bacterium | reverse complement strand
AGGCCGATGCCAGCGCACCCGCACCCGCCCGATGCCGTACAGCTTCAGCCGCCGCCCATCAAGCCGTGCGCCCATGCCGAACTGCTTGAACAGGAAGCTGTTGTACCGGCTGCGTCCCTTGAAGCGCGGGTAACCGGGTTTCTTGCCCGCCCTGACGCGGCGAAAGAAGGCCGCAAAGGCAAGGTCCAACTGCTCAATCACGCTCTGAGCCGTCTGGCTGAACATCTGACTGGCATAGGGAAAAAGGCGGCGATAACGCTTGGCCAATTCGTAGAGTTCCGCCCTGCTGACAGAGCGCTTCTCAAGCTGGTAGGCGTACCTGCGCTCGGCCAGCGCCATGTTGTACAGCCCCCGGCAGGCTGCCAGCACACGCCGCAGGTTGGCTTCCTGAGACCGGGAGGGATAGAGACGGTACCTGTACGTGCGGATCATCGCTGTTTACACCCGGGGCAATTCTATCAGACTGCAGCGTGCAAAGAAAGGATGGCGGCGCTTCATCCCCACGGCTAAAGCCGGGGGCTTTCGCGCCGATTTTTCGGTAAACTTTGCAGGGTGTTCTTTGCCATTTTTTACGGGAAAACCCTTGCACCCCAGAGAGAAGCGTGTATAATACAAACACAGTATGGGTTTCACGATTGTTGTGAAACGCATCAATTACAATTGAGGAGGGCAACAGGCAGGAAAAGCAACGTCAAATTCCATTTTGATAATGCCTGTAGCCGACTAGCGCAAAAGTCGGTTTTTGTTTTCCTCAAGCGCACCTTAACAAGAGAGAAGTGACAGGAAGGGCCAAGGAAGGAACAGGCAGTTGCTCTGGAGAGTATAGATAGATAGGGAGCGACTGTTGGAGTCAATTGATGGAGAGTTTGATCCTGGCTCAGGATGAACGCTGGCGGCGTGCCTAACACATGCAAGTCGAACGGGAAGCCTTGGAGTAATCTGAGGTGGAGAGTGGCGCACGGGTGAGTAACACGTAGCTAACCTGCCCTGGAGCGGGGGATAACCACTGGAAACGGTGGCTAATACCGCATACGCTTGGAGGGAGTAAGTACCTCTGAGGAAAGCTGAGGCGCTCTGGGATGGGGCTGCGGTCCATCAGCTAGTTGGTAGGGTAAGGGCCTACCAAGGCGAAGACGGATAGGGGGCCTGAGAGGGTGACCCCCCACACTGGCACTGAGACACGGGCCAGACTCCTACGGGAGGCAGCAGTGAGGGATATTGCGCAATGGGCGAAAGCCTGACGCAGCAACGCCGCGTGAGCGAAGAAGGCCTTCGGGTTGTAAAGCTCTTTTCTGGGGGAAGAGGGAGGACGGTACCCCAGGAATAAGTGTCGGCTAACTACGTGCCAGCAGCCGCGGTAAAACGTAGGACGCGAGCGTTATCCGGATTTACTGGGCGTAAAGCGCGTGCAGGCGGCTGGTTAAGTCGTGCGTGAAAGCTCCCGGCTCAACCGGGAGAGGACGTACGAAACTAACGAGCTAGAGGGCAGTAGAGGAGCGTGGAATTCCGGGTGTAGTGGTGAAATGCGTAGATATCCGGAGGAACACCAGTGGCGAAGGCGGCGCTCTGGGCTGTACCTGACGCTAAGACGCGAAAGCATGGGGAGCGAACGGGATTAGAAACCCCGGTAGTCCATGCCGTAAACGATGTGCACTAGGCGTAGGGGGTGTAGAAGCCAACTGTGCCGAAGCAAACGCGATAAGTGCACCGCCTGGGGAGTACGGCCGCAAGGCTAAAACTCAAAGGAATTGACGGGGGCCCGCACAAGCAGCGGAGCGTGTGGTTTAATTCGAGGCTACACGAAGAACCTTACCTGGGTTTGACATCACGGTGGTAGCGACCTGAAAGGGGAGCGACCTTCGGGAGCCGTGACAGGTGCTGCATGGCTGTCGTCAGCTCGTGCCGTGAGGTGTTCGGTTAAGTCCGGTAACGAGCGCAACCCTCGCCGTTAGTTACAAGTGTCTAGCGGGACTGCCCGTGACAAGCGGGAGGAAGGTGGGGATGACGTCAAGTCAGCATGGCCTTTATATCCAGGGCTACACACACGCTACAATGGTCGGTACAATGGGTCGCCAACCCGCGAGGGGGAGCCAATCCAGGAAAGCCGGTCGTAGTTCGGATTGCAGGCTGCAACTCGCCTGCATGAAGTCGGAGTTGCTAGTAACCGCGCGTCAGCAATAGTGCGGTGAATACGTTCCCGGGCCTTGTACACACCGCCCGTCACGTCATGGGAGCTGGTCACGCCTGAAGTCGGTGGGCTAACCGCAAGGGAGCAACCGCCCAAGGCGGGGCTGGTAACTGGGACGAAGTCGTAACAAGGTAGCTGTAGCGGAAGCTGCGGCTGGATCACCTCCTTTCTAAGAGAAGTTTGCAGTTGCGAGACTGTGAACCACAGCAAGACGTTTCAAACTCTGCTTCAACCGCCTTCCTGTCACTTCCCTCTTGTTAAGAGCTTGAGCCGCCTGATAGCATCAGGCGGCCTTTTTATTGGGGGCTTGCGTACTGTTGACGCCCCTCACGCGGCGCGTACAATAGAGGACGGCTCAGGAGATGATGCCGCATGTCGCGTGAAAGCCTTTTCGACGGTCGTTATCGTTATGATCTCATCTACCCGCGGGGACGCAGCGGGGAGGCGCTGCGTGCCTATGATACGCAGCATGATGATCGTCTGGTTGTGATCAAACGCCCGGCCCCTCAGGATGCGCCCCCGATTCGTGCCGGTCAGGAAGTCAATATTCGTACTGAACGCCGTGTGCTGATGCAACTGCGCGGGCACCCCGTGCTCACGAATTTGCTGGACGAGGGCACGTTTCGTGTTGGTGGCCAGCCTCACCTGTATATCGTCATGGAAAGGGCAACTGGCCTGATCCTCGATGATCTGGTGCGGGAGCTGGCCGAACGCGGCGAACGACTTCCAGAGCTGGAAATGCTGGTGATCCTTGACCTGCTGCTGGATTTGCTGGAAGCAGCGCACGAGCATGAGATTGTTTATAACGATGTTGACGCCAAACATCTATTCTGGGATCGAGAAACTTATCAATTAAAGGTTATTGACTGGGGTAATGCGGTTTTTCTGGAGGGAGATGAAGTCACACCGCAGGGGGTAAGCCGCCAGAGCGATATTTACCAGGTTGGCGAGCTGCTGTATTTCATTGTCACCGGGGGGCAGCGTTTGGTGCTCAATGGCAGCAGCCCGGATTTCGGTGATGATGACGGGCATATCTCGACACGTCTCAAGAGCATCATTCAGCGTGCTGTGCATCCTGACCCCGCCCATCGCTACCGGGACATCAGCGCCCTGCGCCGCGACCTGGCCGAGTATCGTCGTCCGCTGGAACGCGATCGCGACGCTGCATTGGAACGTCTGGAACGGCGGCTCAAGAAACGACATACGCAGACCCAGCTTGAGCATATGCTGGAGGATGTAAAAAAGATTCAGGCGCGTGATCCCGGCCACCCCCGCACTCGTGCGCTGCGGCAGCACATTGAAGATGAACTGCACAGGTTGGCTGTACTGGCCGATCTCGATGCTGCGCGTATTTACCTGGAAAACGCGAACTGGTCGCGAGCAGCCGCTTTATTGGAAGATATCGCTGCACGGGCGACTGGCCAAGAGCATGCACGGGCATTGATTCTACTTGAGGCATCACAAATGCTGCTTGAGCGCGATCTGCGGCCTCCGCCTGCCGGGATTGCTCCCGCGATCAACGCATTGTTCAAGGGAGATGCCGCCCGTGCCGCTCATGTGCTCTTGATGATGCCTGAGGCGCGTGAGGAAGCCCTGACTTTGCAGTGGCTGCTTGCTGCCCGGATTCAGGCTTGGGTGCCAGAGGTGGTTGTGCTGAGGCCCCATCTACTTCGTCTCCAGATCGAGCTGGATGACCATCATGCTGCGCTGGCGATCGTCGAAGACGCACTGGACGCATTAGAAGCGACTGCTGGCGGGCGTATGGCAGAGGTCATCGAAGGCTACCAGCGGGTTGCTGAGTGCATGGGCGACCTGGCAGCCGAATTGCGTTCGTCTCGACGATCTGAGGAACAGGCCGAAGCTCTGTTGACTGTGGCGCGGCGGGCAGCGGATGCGGCATTGGCTGTTGCGGAGCATCTGCGTATCGCAAGCGAGCAGGCGACTGCGGACCCTGATACAGCGAATGCTGCGCTGGCGGATGCGCAGGCGCTTGATCCGGTGAACCCGGTTTTTGACGTGCTGCGTAAGACTGTGGAAAGTTTGCAGCATGTGATGTCGCGGCTGCAAGGATATCATCCGCTGGCGGATGGCTCTGATGTGGCGGGCTGGTTGGATGGCGCGGAACGCGAACTCAGGCGCTATGTGGATGAAGTCCCGGACCCGCGCCTGCCCATGCTGATCGGCAGACTGGGTGACGCCCGGCAGGGCTGGGATGTATTCCGGGCAGCAGCGGTTGCCGGGAATCATAAAGGTGCAGTAGAGGGACTGCAGCGGGCGGCCAGTGCCATGCGTGGCCTGAATGCTGCGCTTGCTGGCTGGCTGAAGAATGTACACAGCGTGGTGGAAAGAGCGCGTTATGTGCAGCGCCATGCGCTGAATTCGACCTTCGGGCGGGCGATGGCGGATGGCTGGGCTGCCTGGGACAGAGGCAGCGGTATTGAAGCCGAGCGTCTGGGCAGGCAGGCGCTGGAGGAAGCAGAGACGGATGCAGAGAGAGCTGCCGCCGATCGCCTCATCCGGCTGGGCAAAGTGCTGCGAACGTGGCAGGAGGGGCATGGCGAAGGCGATCCTGATCTGACGGCCCAACTGGATGTCGAGCTGCTCGCTTTCTTCACGCCGGAGGAGGAGCGCTACTGGCAGACTTTCACCGAGCAGATGCCCTCGGCGGAAGCCTATCTCAGTGCAATGGGGCCGGGATTGATTCAGCACTTCGCGGAGACCAGCACAGCAGCCCAGCGTATCCTGTTCATGCATTATGTCCTGCGCGGCGTTCTGGAAATGTATGAGATGCATCCGGAGGATGCTGATTTCTGGCGGGCGGCGGCTGAACGTGCGCTGCCAGACGCCAGCCGTCACATCGCATATCTCGCGCTGACCAATGTCATTCGGGATCGGCAGCAGATTGTCGCCATCGCGGAGCAGGCGAATGCAGTTGAGTCACCTGTCGAACTGAGCAAGATTCATAGCGCTGTCGAATCCTCCCCGCTTCACCTGATCTTCAGGCCGCTGGCGGATGCATTTCGTCAGATTGAGTATGCATTCTCTGAATGGGAAGCCGGACGCTTTGAGGCGGCGGGCACTGCATTGGATGCCGCTGTCGCAAAAGTAGAAGAAGAGGAGCGCCTGGCCCACATCACTCTGGAGCGCTTCCGTGCCTGGATCATGCGCCTGCATCATGAGGCCGTGGCATTGCATTCG
>JALSTC010000045.1 GCA_026983935.1 Ardenticatenia bacterium | reverse complement strand
TGCCATCCATCAGATCGCGCAGGGCGCTTGTCCAGCGCAGCACCACGAACGAGAGCAAAAAGTCGGTGATGCCCGCCGCCTCGCCCACGTCTTTCAGCACGTATTCCAGATTGCGTGCCGTGCAGTTGAAAATCGTGCCCTGCGGCGTGTACTGGGCCAGGTACTCGTCCAGCACGTCGAGCCACTCCGGATCAAGGGGGATATCGCGCTCCCGGTACTTGTTACGCGGGCTGTCGTGGCGGATGTGCAGCACCGGCGGCGTGACCGTGCGGTCAATATCGGCCAATGTGAGCGCCATCACCTCGCCCTTCTTGATACCGGTATCCAGCAGCAGCCGCACCAGCAGATCGGGGCGGGCATCGGGCTTCTCCGCAAAGCGGCGGTGCTGCGTTTCTTCCAGCACCGCGCGGATCTGCTCCGGCGTCAGGACATGCGGCAGCGGCGCGCTGCCGGAACGCTGCACCAGCGTTTTGGCCGGGTTGGCATTGAGCACCTCGACGGTATGCAAATATTCGAAAAACACCTTGAGCGTGGTCACACGGCGGGCGTAGGTCTTGCGGCTGCACGGCACACCGCGCTCGTGCTCCATCCACTTCAGAAAGCGGTTGAGCCTGTCTGTGGTCAGCGCTTTGAGCGGCGTGTCACGCCCGGCGAATTCCATGAGCAAGTTGAGGTCGGACGTAAAAGCGACGATCGTATGCTGCGTTTTGCCCTGATGACGCAGATACTGCTGAAAAGGCGTGATAGCCTCATGCAGCGGACTTTGCCGGGTCAGCGGCGGATTTGCGCCGTCTTCGGTCGGGATCAGGGGGAGCTGTCGGGTCATCGGTGATCATCCTCCCGGTAAAACGCGGGCATCCTGTGACACATTGAATCGAACATATTTTCGCCTATTTTACGCCGTTTTGGGTGATTCGGGCAACGCATTGCTGACGCAACAAACGACAGCCCCCTGCGTATACACCAGTGAATGCTAACTCATGTTTCAGGAGGAATGCTGATGGGCTGTGGACGCGCGATTCTGTGCATCCTTTTTCCACCGCTGGCCGTGCTTGACCGGGGCTGTGGCACGGTTTTGATTGTGTTCGCGCTGACGCTGGCCGGGTGGGTTCCCGGCGCAATTGCCGCGCTGCTGCTCAATTACATGGCTGCCAACAAAACATAAAGGGCAGGCCCATCCCTGCCCTTTCCACCCACAAGCACAGGGGGACGATCACTTCCCCTGCTCGGCCAGCGCAGCCTGAAGCTCGTCAATGCGTTTCTGCGCACACAAGAAGGCAAACAGAAGCACCAGCGCCAGCACACCCAGGAAAATCACACCAAGAGTATCCGGGCCGCCCACGTCAACGATGACCGGACTGTGACGCTCCCCACGCCTGAAGGCGGGGGGAATGTCACGCTCAAAACTTCACGCTTGGGCAGGGGCTGTGGGACAGCCAGCCCTCAGATGTGTTTGACATGCGGCTGCGCACAACCACGACTAACAACAACGGCCAGCCCTCGCTCACCAGTGCTGCCGGAACCGCACGAGCAGAACCGCAGCACGTTGTCTACACGCGCGATGCTTCCGGCGTCGGGAGGCTGTATGTCAACGGGGCGCTGGTCGTGGCGGGGGCTGTCAGCGGCGATCTCTCCAACTGGAACGCAGGCTATCCGCTGGCACTGGCCAATGAGCTAACGGGTAACCGTCCCTGGCTCGGTGAACTTGATCTGGTCGCTGTTTATGACCGGGCGCTCAGCGCGGATGAGATCGTCCGGAATACGGCAGCAGGAGCCGAGTAACGCCCGCGTCACATTCGCCCGGCGCGGTGAAAACCATCAGCCGGGGGGTTGATGCCCCCGGCTGCTTTCTTTTCCGCATCGCTTCGTATCGCCTTCCCGGCACAGCCCGCTATAATACGGGAACTCATCATCACCTGAATCTTCTCCGGCAGTTCCGGAGTGTACTGGAGCGCAAGAACAATGAGCGATCCAATCATGGATATGCGTATCAAGCTGGCCCGCATTGGAGCACTACTCTTTGACCGTCATCTGACCGACGCCGCTGGCGGCAACATCAGCGCCCGTGTTGGCGACAGGGTTTGCATTTCGCCGCGCTACGCCGGGAGCAAATACCAGTGGCAGCTTCGGCCAGAGCAGGTGCTTGTCGCCGATCTGGAGGGCAACAAACTGGAGGGTAAGGGCGATCTTTCCCGTGAATCACAGGTGCACTTCAAGCTGCACCGCGAATTCGGCGACTCTGGCACGGCGGTGATCCATGCCCATCCGCGCAACCTGCTGGTCTTTGTGGCGCTGGCCCGACCCATGCCGCCCGTGTTGGAGGCCACGCTGAAGTTCGGTGAAACGCCGGTCATTGAATATGCGCCCGCCCACAGCGCCGAGCTGGCCCAGCGCATCGCCGATTCCCTGCGCGGACGGGAAGCCCGCATCCGCAAACAGGCGGCGGGCGTCATTGCGCCGTGGCATGGGCTGTTCCTGATGGGCAAAGACCTCGATGCGGCATTTGACGCCGTCGAGCGGTTGGATACCAACGCCCGTATCATCATTCTGGCCGGGGGGCTGGAAGACAATCTGGCCGCGCAGCGTCAGGCGCTTGCCGCCGCCAGAGCGCCCTATGAGGCCCGGCAGGTATGATCGTCACCGTCACCACCAACACCACCCTTGATCGCACGCTCTTTGTGCCGAATTTCGGCCTGAACCGCACCATCCGCGCCACACGCACGGTGCTCAGCATGGGCGGCAAGCCGACCGATGCCTCATTCATCCTCGGCGAACTCGGCATCCCCAGTCTGGCGCTGGGATTCGCCGCCGGATTGACGGGCCAGACTGCCGAAGCAATGCTGCGGCGGCGCGGCGTGACGGTGGACTTCATCCCCGTCGGTGGTGAGACGCGGATCAACACCGTGATCGTCTGCGAGGACGGCAGCGGGCAGTCCACCATCACCACGTCCACGCTGGAGGTCAGCCCGGCACACATCGCTGCGCTGCGTCAGCGTTATACCGCCGCCCTGCCGGAGGCCACCTGCATCGTGATCGGCGGGACCGTGCCGCGCGGCTTCGCCCTGGAGCACTATGCCGAATTCATCAGCAAGGCAAAAGTGAAGGGCGTGCCCGTCATTTTTGATGCCAGCGGGGAAGCACTGCTGGCCGGGATCAAAGGGCGGCCCGACTTCATCAAGCCGAACCGCGAGGAGCTGGGAACGCTGGTCGGGCGGCCCATCGAATCGCCGGAAGCCGCTTATGATGCTGCTCGTGAGGTACAGACGCAGTATGGGGTCTCCTGCATCGTGACGCTGGACGCGGACGGCGCGCTGGCCGTGCTGTCGGAGCGCGCCTACCGCATCCCGCCGCTGGAGGTTGAGGTGGTCAGCACGGCGGGGGCAGGCGACGGCGTGCTGGCCGGGATGGCGGCTGCGCTTTCACGGGGCGATCCGCCGGAAGAAGGGCTGCGGCTGGGCTTCGCGGCTGCGACGGCGGTGCTCCTGACGCCGGGCACAGCAGACTGCCGCCGCGCCGATGTGGAGCGCTTCCTGCCGCAGATCAGGCTGCGTCCCTATCCCTGATTACCCAATTGCCGCGAAAGATAAATTCATAGGGCAGGTACATCATACCCGCCCTGTGCGGCTACTGCCCCTCTGTCTCAAAGACCAGCTCGATCGAGTCATTACCCACGCTGACCGAGGTCATGGTGATCACGCGGTTGTCCCGGCCTGCCCGGAGGGCAAAGCCCTCTGCCAGACGATCATTGAGCCGGGCAACCTGCTCGTCGCTCACGTCAATGCCCTCGATCTGCACGTCCGTGATCTGTGCCCGCAGTGTTCCATCCTCAACGCTGAGTGTGACCGTCACCGTCCCGCTGACACGGCCCTGCCCATTGCGGAGGTCATGTTCCCCACTGATAACGATCGCGCCATTTTGCAAATCAACATACGGATCGCGCAGCAGCGGATTTTCCTCTGCCAGCGCCTGCTCGACCACCGCATTGATGTCGGCCTCGGTCAGGGTGACGGTCACCGTCATACCACCCGAGGCATTACGCTGAATGTTGACACGTCCGCAGGCCGTCAGGGCCAGCGCCAGCACCACCGCCAGCAAAAGCCAGAATCGTGCTCTCATTGGTCATCCACTCCTTATAACCACAGATACCAACATGCTCATTTTACACCGGGATGTCCCTCCGTGCGCCCCCGATGGCCGGGGAGGATCGGGTGCTGTTCAGCTCTCCGGCGGCTCGTTTTGGGCGGCGGTCTTCGCCTCGTCCCAGACCTGCAGTGCCCGCCGCAGATGCGGAATCGTGATCGAGCCGCCGACGACCAGGCCAATGGCCAGCGCCTCCTCCAGCTCAGCGTCACTGATTCCCTCTTGCAGGCAGCGATCAATGTGGTAGGTGACGCAGTCGTCGCAGCGCAGCACCAGCGAGGCCACCAGGCCAAGCAGTTCCTTCATCCGGGCAGGCAGTGCGCCATCCTGGTAAACCTGCCAATCCAGATGATAGAAACGCTTGATGCCCTGCCCGGCATACTGCATCACGATTGCGTTGAGGGCTTCCCGTTCGGCCCGAAAGTGTGCCAACCCTGTATCAGTCACAGCCATCTGCTCCTTTGATCGATCTCTGTCATGTCCGCTATATTGTAGCAGACAGTATATGCACCCTCTGCGGCAACGAATCCGGCGCGGACGTGTTGTGATCATAAAGGAATGCGCTGGCAAATGGTAAGCTTGTCAACAGGTATCTGATCATGCACAGCCGTATGTTCACCAATCTGTTCGCTCTCATCGTGATCCTGGCGAGTCTGCTGCTGTTCCTGCTGTTGAGTGGACTGACGCCACAGCAAACGGCGGGGCACTCTGCTTCCGCGCCACCGATCGGACTGCTGCTGCCCGACATATGGACAGCCGCGCCATTTAGCTTCTGAATCTCCCCTTTCATCTCCTCAGACGACAATTGATACCGGTATGAGTGATGGCCTGTACAGGAACGATCCTGTGCATCGGCGGCATTTTTCACAAAAACTTTAGGCCGCGTCGAAACAATTGATGTATAATTGTTTCAGAACAGCAGGATTTTATCTTTTATTCATTCATCACTGTTGTTCTGGAAGTTCAAATGCCGGGCATCAAAGGCAGCTTATACGGAGGCAAGCAATCATGAGAAATCTATTCCGCCACTTCCCTCAAAAGTTTTCCGCACCGGGGCAGGGTCTGGTTGAATACGCCCTGCTGCTGACACTGGTCGGCGTTGTTGTCATCGCCATCCTCTCAGTACTCGGCAGCCAGGTGCAAAATGTCTACTGCAACACACTGACACAGATTGATGGCAATGCGGACTGCACGTCTGCGTCAGACAGCGGCGCTTCTCAGCAGTCTGGCGGGGGCGGCGGCTCGTC
>JALSTC010000044.1 GCA_026983935.1 Ardenticatenia bacterium | reverse complement strand
CACCCGCTGCCCCGGATTATCCATATTCCACAGGTACACGTGACCGGGCCGGGCCAGTGTCACCAGCAGATCACCGGCGGGATTCAGCGCCATCCCCTCAAAAGCCCGATCGTGACCAGGAAGCCCAGTAAGCTGTTCGCCGGTTTCTGGGTTCCAGAGGGCAACTGTGTCTTCACCTCCACCTGTAAGCAGTCGATTGCTCTGAGTGAACAAAAGCTGCCGACCAGCCGCACCCGGTGGCACGGCAATCGTCTGGACAGGTGCGCCGTCCGCCGTGGCCCAGACGCGCACCTCGTTTTCCGTGCTCATGGCGACCAGAACGCCATCCGGGCTGAAAGCAAGCTCCTGCGGCGTGCGGTCAAAATCGCCCAGCACCGCCCGCGTCTCGCCAGTTGTCATGTCCCATAGACGAATTACCCGCTCCGTGCCGAAGGTTGCCAGCAGCCCACCATCAGGACCGAACAAAACGCCGTGGACAGGCGTCTGGTGAGCCTGAAGGGCAAATTCTCGCTCTCCCGTTTCCAGATTCCATACGATCACCATGCCATCTTCCGCACCAAGCGCCAGCAGCCGCCCATCAGACGAAACAGCCGACGGGCCGATCGTCGCTGTATGCCCACGAAAATTCCGCACCGGGCGGCGATCATCCGTCCGGAAGACCTGCACTTCTTCTTCCCGCGTGATGAACACGATCTGGGAATCACCCACGGCAAAAAATATCCGCGTGGCTTTGGCCTGAGTCTGCCCCCAGATAACCTGCCCGGTGGAGATATCCCACAGACGCACCACATCATCGCCGGAAGCGGTCAGCATGTACTGCCCATCCCGGCTGAAGTCCATGTGATAAACCGTGCCCTGGGGCACGCGGCTGATACCCAACAGTCCGATAGCGGTCACATTCTCCAGCGTCACGGGTTCGGTCGGCGGGCGCCAGGGGACAGGCGTGGGCACCGGTGTCCGGGCTGGTGTCGGGGACGATGCACCGCCGCTGCAGGCTGCCGCCAGCAGGAGCAGGAGCAGCAGCCCGACGGTCATACTCGCACGCAGGATTACACGCCTCTGATTACCGGTCATAAGGATGCGTCACCCACAACTGATTGACGTAAAAATGCTGGCTTTCCAGCCGCGCGGTTTCATGCAAAAAGTACGTCAGCCGCCACACCGGATAGCCGTTTTCCACCCGCACGGGCGGCACAACCTGCCCGTTTTCATAGAGGCGCACAACCGGCTCACATGTATTGAAGTCGGACGGGTTGGTACACAGTTCCATACGCAGTTCCGCCCAACCCTCATCCACGTTGTCCAGATTGAACAGCAGGCGTGTATGACTGTAATCCAGATACTGCAGATTACTGCCGGGCGTTGGTACGCCGCTGTAACCTGCGCCGCCGGACAGCAGCGCACCTTCCATGTCAATCGGCCCACCAAGCGGATCACCGTTGTGGACGATAGCCGAACAAAAAGCGGCAAAACAAAGCAACTGCGGTAGTTGATCTTCGACATCTTCGGCAAATGGCAGACTGAGGTACTGCTGCTCGGTCAGTGTCGTCCACGGCCAGGCAATCCAGACGGTGAAACCTTCCCCTTGAACAAGCATCATCCGCGAGTCCGGCGCGCTGCTCCGTGCCAACGCCGTGAAGGGTGTCCCACGCGGAATCTGGCCGATGCGCAGCCGGGCGCTGTGATCCAGATAGGCATAGGGCGTCGTCGCCTGCCCACTGACACTGCCGGGCTGACCCACAACTACTGCTCCCGTCGCATTCTCAGCACTGACAGCCATCGTTTCCACAACCCCGCCACCACCTGTGCCCGGATTAACCTGCGTGTTCTCCGCAAAACCACTGGCCTGCAGCGTCAGCGCCTGACAAAATCCAGGATCGGCGGGATTGGCGCTGGAGACAAAACCTGCATCCTGCTGCAAGAGCGCCACCAGATTCTGCACACTGCGCGGGCAGCGGATCGGTTCAGCACCGATGCTGTATGTCCAGCCAGCGGGCCGCTGGCCGAAACCCAGCCGGGCATCGGCCAGCACCTCCAGATCGTGGCGGGCTGCCCGCGCCACCACCCACTCCGCCCCGATCGTCGTGCCAAACCAGTTCACGGCGTCTATCGGCGTCCCTACCTGGGCAGTGGCGAGACGCAGCGTTTCTAAGTCCTGACGGATGCTCTCCGCATCATTCCCGCCCGTCCAGCCTTCAGGGAAAACCCCCTCACGAAACAGCACGGTATCCAGCGCATTGAGATCGGCACGCAGGTCGCCTGCTGGCGGCTGCCCGGTCACCAGAATTTCCACAAACAGGTTGGCCTGCTGGCTCACCATCTGGCAGTAATCCGCACCGGGATCGAACTGGCTCAGGACAAACGCCGGATTGGTGCGCTGCAGCCACATTACCATCGCCTGCACCGCCCGATCGCAGCGCATCAACGGATCGCCGCCAATCCAGAGTTCAGGACGATTGCCCGGCCCCAGATGGCGATCGGCCAGCAGTTCGAGATCGTGGCGAATGTCACGGGCAATAGACCAGGGCGTGCCCGGTACCGCCCCGAACCACCCCACCGGGCGCTGATCCGCCCCCAGCAAAGTCCCGGCAAGCGTTTCCAGGTCCAGCCGCAAATCCAGCATGAAGGATGGCGCGTTCACATCAAGCGAGTTCGTCCATCCAGGGGGGCGAACACCATCTCCGAGGAGCATATTGGCCAGCGATTCCAGGTCAGTCCGGGCCGCCGCCAGAAGCGGCGCGGAATCGGTCTGCGGTGGAGGGGCGGCCAATACAGGGCCAGCGCTGCCCACCACCACGCTCAACACCAGCAGCAAAGCGATAAAACGCACTCGTGAGGCCACGGTCTCACTCCTTAGGCACAGGGCAACATCCAGGGATATTTAACATCGCTACCATTATAGCACCAGCCAAGAATCACAGCGGCAGCCACCACCGCCTGTAAAACACACAACAACTGCCGAAATCATCGGATTCAGGGTAAAATTCTCACGTGGTTTTCAAAAATATCCTACAATGTTCTTATAGAGATGGGGTATAGTTTAGTCACCACTTCTGTTTGTTTTACCGGAAAAGGAAACTACCGTGAACCAGAATCCCAATGAGCCACCACAACGGTCTGGCCCTACCTTTTCTTCTCGCATCTGGCTTGCGTTGGGAATAGGGCTTTTACTGCTGCTGGGTCTGCAATTCCTGACCAGCGGCCTGTCACTCAATGACGAAATCTCATTGACACAACTGGTCGAAGCGATCAACAGCGGCGAAGTCACGCATCTTGTCGTCCGTGCCGATACTGAAATCCTGGCCCAGACCCGCGATGGCAGCATCCTTGCCAGCCGGAAAGAACGGGCCGCCAGCATTTATGAAACACTGGAACAGGCGGGCGTCCCGGCGGAACGGCTCCAGGCGCTGGATGTCGAGGTGCAGACCGGCGAAACAACCATGGGGCTGCTGCTCAACCTGCTTCCTTTTCTGCTGCCCAGCCTGCTGCTCGGCTATCTGATCTGGCGCATGATGCGCACGGCACGCATGGGGCAGGATCAGGCCCTGAACTTCGGGCGCAGCCGGGCGCGAGTCTCTCGCGACATGGAGCGGCCCACCGTCACATTTGAAGATGTGGCCGGCGCGGATGAAGCCAAGCAGGAACTGCAGGAAATCGTGGAATTCCTCAAAGAGCCGGACAAATTCATCCAGCTTGGCGCACGCATCCCTAAAGGGGTGCTCATGGTCGGCCCGCCCGGCACAGGCAAGACACTGCTGGCCCGTGCCGTCGCCGGTGAGGCGGGCGTGCCATTCTTCAGCATCTCCGGCTCCGAATTCGTCGAAATGTTCGTCGGTGTTGGGGCCAGCCGGGTACGCGATCTCTTCGACCGCGCCAAGAAAGAAGCCCCTGCTATCGTCTTCGTTGACGAAATTGACGCTGTCGGACGGCAGCGCGGCACAGGGTTGGGGGGCGGCCATGATGAACGCGAGCAGACCCTCAACCAGATTCTGACCGAGATGGACGGCTTCGAAACCGACACCAACGTGATTATCATCGCTGCCACCAACCGCCCGGACGTGCTCGATCCGGCGCTGCTGCGGCCCGGACGATTTGACCGCAAGGTTACGCTTGATCGGCCAGACGTGCGCGGGCGTGAAGCCATCCTGAAAGTGCACGTCAAGGGCAAACCGCTGGCATCCGACGTGGATCTGACCGCCATTGCCAAGCTGACGCCGGGCTTTGCCGGGGCAGACCTGGAGAATCTTGTCAATGAAGCAGCCATCCTCGCTGCCCGCCGCAACAAAAAGACTATCAGCATGCGTGAATTCCAGGAAGCGATGGAACGAATCATCGCCGGGCCGGAGCGCCGCAGCCGGGTGATCACGCCGCAGGAACGTCAGGTGGTCGCGTACCATGAAGCCGGTCATGCCGTCGTCATGTACCATCTACCGGAAGCCGACCCTGTGCACAAGATCACCATCATTCCACGCGGGCAGGCCGGTGGTTACACGCTCAGCCTGCCGGAGCAGGACACCATGCTGGTCAGCCGGGAGAAATTCGAAGATCAGATCGTCGGGCTGCTGGGCGGTCGTGCTGCCGAAGAAATCATCTTCAACCGCATCACCACCGGCGCAGCCAACGATCTCGATCAAGCAACCAAGATCGCGCGGGCCATGGTGACACGCTACGGCATGAGCGAAAAGCTGGGTCTGCGAACGTTTGGCGAATCGAGTGGCAATATCTTTCTGGGCCGCGACCTTGTCGAGCATCGCGACTACAGCGAGGAAGCAGCCATTCAGATTGACAACGAAGTGCGCCATATTCTGGATCACGCCTACATGCGGGCCAAGACGATCCTCCAGACTCACAGGCACAAACTGGTGCGGCTCAGCAAGACCCTGCTGGAAAAAGAAACGGTGGATCGCGACGAATTCGAGGCGCTTATGAGCGAAAATGCAGAACCGGCGGATGTGGATACCACGCCGGTCATGGCCTGAGGTATTCTGCCGTCATTGTGACTATGAAAGGCCCGCTTCCTATCCGAGCAGCATCTCAAGGAGGCGGGCCTTTCAATTCAGCGGGACAACGCGCCCAAACAAAAAAGGCCGGTTTCCCGGCCTTTTGATTTGCAAACTGTTCCACGAGCACTTTAAGAGATGTGACACGCACTCAGTACGGCGAGCGTACAAAACGCACGACAATGCGCAGCCGTCCCAGTTCCAATTCGTCCCCATCACGCAGGCGGTATAATTGGCCTGCTTCAAGCTGAAAGCCATTGATGCGCGTACCGTTGGTGCTGTTCAGGTCTTCAGCATAGAGCACCTTGTCACCCTGAGTGATTGCCATATGCTTGCGCGAGACGCCGTTTTCCTGCCCGGCATAAGGGGTCAGGTCAAGATCAGGCTCAAAGCCCGCTTTGGGAT
>JALSTC010000043.1 GCA_026983935.1 Ardenticatenia bacterium | reverse complement strand
GTCGTCCCCGGCATCGAGCCGCGCCTTGACCTCTTCGACGGTGATAGCCCGGACGGGCGTCGCGCCTTCTTCATAGGTGCTGTGATCGTGTGCCGGGACGCCGCAGAACTGCTCGTAGTCGATCAGCTCGGTCACCGTCGGATTTTCGCCGCAGACCGGGCACTTCGGATTCTTACGCACGCGGATCGTATCGAACGTCATATCCAGCGCATCGTAGAGCAGCAGCCGCCCGATCAGCGGTTCGCCAATCCCGACGATCAGCTTGATCGCCTCGGTCGCCTGGATCGTCCCGATCGTGCCGGGCAGCACGCCCAGCACACCGCCGTCCGCACAGCTCGGCACGAGTCCGGGCGGCGGGGGCGCGGGGAACAGGCAGCGGTAGCACGGCCCCTCTTTGGCATAGAAGACGCTGGCCTGCCCCTCAAAGCGGAAGATGCTGCCGTAGACGTTGGGCTTGCCCAGCAGCACGCAGGCGTCATTCACCAGATAGCGTGTCGGGAAGTTGTCCGTGCCATCAATGACCACGTCGTAGTCGGCGATGATATCCAGCGCGTTCTCGCTGGTCAGCGGCACGTTGTACTTCTCGATGGTGATGAAGGGATTGATATCGGCCAGCGTTTCTTCCGCCGAATCGACCTTCAGCCGGCCCACATCCTTTGTGCCATGAATGATCTGGCGGTGCAGATTGCTCTCATCCACCACATCATAGTCCACGATACCGAGGCGGCCCACACCCGCCGCCGCCAGATAAACCCCCAGCGGACTGCCCAGCCCGCCCGTGCCGATCAGCAGCACGCTGGCGGCCTTGAGCTTCTTCTGCCCCTCGACTCCGATTTCCGGCAGGATGAGATGGCGGCTGTAGCGGCGAATCTCATCATGGCTCAGTGTGACGCTCGCCGGATCAATGCGTTCCAATATGGCTACCATGAGCCAGAATCCTCCCCGGCGGGTGCTTCCCGCCTGATACCTTCTGCAACTGGCGCTTGAGCTTCTCCACCCCGGCCACGCCGTAATTGACCTCATGCGGCATGCCGCGGCCATCCAGGATGAACGTGGTCGGCACGCTGAGCACGCCCCAGCGGCGGGCGGCATCGGGGTCTTCCAGCGCGTTGACCTCCACGATCTGAACGCCCTCGCCCAGATCGTCCTGCAGGACACGCAGGGCGGGCTTCTGCCGCGTCTGGCACGGCGCGCAGTACGGCGAGGTGAAATACACAATGGTGGGAACATCCGGATGCAGATCGCTCAACAGCGGATCCGTGGCGGCCTGACGGGCCACACGGCGAAGCTGCCAGCGCCGCAAGATGACGAAGGCCATCACCAGCAGCAGCACGATAATGGAAAAGAGCAGTATGCGATCCATTATCCCGCCTCCAGCCGCCGGTGATCAAAGCCCGGCACACCAAGCCGGTTAAGCAGATAATAGACCGTGCATCCGGCGCACCAGCCCAGGAAGAGATTCAGCCCCGCCAGCACGATCACCAGCCAGGCCAGACCCCATCCGATCAGGGATGCCCCGGCCAGCAGCGCCACAAAACTCAGGGCCGTGAACGTCCCGCCCAGCCCCTGGGCAAAGCGGTGCGGCTCCGGGTTGTCGCGAATCACATCCGGCCTGACCAGCCCGGCGGGCCGGAGGACATGCCGGTAAATCCGTTTGAACAGCGCCGCATCCGGCCAGATCGTGCCGACGATCATCACGGCGGCGACGAAGGCCACCAGAAGCGGCTGGTTCAGGACGAAAGCCAGTGCCAGCAGGCCGATGATGAAAACCTGGTTGGTGCGAATTGCGCTGTGGTCTACTTTGCGTTCTGCGGACATGGTGCAGCTCCTTGAACTCGGGTCCCCGCGCGGGATGCGCTAGCCGCCCGCGATGGCAGGGATGATGCGCAGTTTTGTGCTGTCGTCTATCGGTGTATCCAGTTCATAAAGGAAGCGGATATCTTCATCCCCCACGAAGACATTGACGAAATTGCGCAGTTGATCGCCATCATAAAGGTGCGGACGCAGTGCCGGATACCGGGTGGTCAGATCATTGAGCGCTTCGCCAACGGTCGCGCCGCTGACGGTGATCTCGGCGTTGTTGCCGGTGTACTGCCGCAGCGGGGTGGGGATTTTGATGCTTGCCATGAGTGTGTTTCCTTTCCGGTGTCGGTGATAACTACTGGCGGGCGCTGTGTACGGATGAAGCGCCCCCGCCTCTTCTTACAAAAGCAGCAAACGCTGCTCATCAAAAACGGTGCGGTCATCGGTCAGCCGCCAGGCGCGGGTTTCTGCCGCCTGGCCGCCGCGCACACTGACGATGATATAGACGAAATTGGGCAGTGCATGGGCGCGGTCGTATTCCGATGGCACGGCGGGATGATCGGGGTGGCTGTGGTAGTAGCCCACCAGCGCCAGCCCGCGGGCATCGGCCTCATCTTCCATACGCGCCCAGTCCTGCGGCGTCATCGCGTAGCGGTGATGCTGCTCCTCCGTCTCGAAGACGTTTTCCACCGGGTGCACGTCCACGATGGTGACGGCTTCACCATCCTGACGCCCCAGCAAAAACCCGCCGCCTTCGTTGGGATAGGT
Source organism: Ardenticatenia bacterium (assembly GCA_026983935.1). Taxonomy (GTDB): domain Bacteria; phylum Chloroflexota; class Anaerolineae; order Aggregatilineales; family Ch27; genus JALSTC01. Next base: position 2,837 of record JALSTC010000043.1, on the reverse strand, counting down.
TCCCTGCAACTGCTCGTGAATGCGCCCCTGCAGCGAGCGCGGCAGTTCGATCATTGCGTTCGTCCCCTGTTGATGAAAAAGCCCCATGCAAAGAAAAAGCCGACCACCCGGTCGGCTGATGATTCCAGTTCACACGGCACGGGCGATTAACGCCCGGCAGTCACCCATCCTCCCGATCCGGGGCATGCCAGAACAACCACCATACACATACAGGTGCATGCGGCGGAAAACTGCCTGGTCGGGGAAAACGATGCGTTTGGTCTCATAGCGCGTAGCATAACACGGCCCCGCTGAAAAGACAAGAGAAAAGTCGAGCAAATTTACCGTCTTTGTTCCACAAGCTCAGATGCGCCATGCAGCGGCATCCTTACGGCCCCTGCCGCCGGGCGGCATACGGCCATTGGATGAAGATTAGCGGGATTCCGGGACGGCGCTGGAAGGCTTTTTGATGCGCCTCTCATCAACTGCCATTGCACTCACCGCCATGCCGTTCTATAATTCTTCATGGCTACAGAAACCACAGTCACTTACCCCGGTCGGTACCACCGATTCACTTCTGAGGTCAAAGAGGGCAGGAAACATGGTCGAGGTTACTATTGATAGCATTCGCGTCAGCCTGATGTCGCAGCACCGCGTGGTTGTCCTCAAAGATACGACCAGCGAGCGCTACCTGACGATCTTCATCGGCCCCTGTGAAGCAGACGCCATCACCATCCATCTGCAGCATCTCAAGGGCGGCCCCCGCGCACCGCGCCCGATGACCCATGACCTGCTCAAATCGGTCATTGAGACGCTTGGCGGTGAACTGCAGCAGATCGTGATCAATGACCTGCGCGAGGAAATCTACTACGCCGAATTGATCATTGACGTGGGCGGCGAGACGATCCGCGTGGACAGCCGTCCCAGTGACGCCATCGCGCTGGCCGTGCGGGCCGATGTGCCGATCTTCGTGGCCGAGAGTGTGATGGAGCGGGCCGCCACCGTCCCGGATGAAGAGATTCTGGAAGAAGAAGCGGAAGAGGAAGAAGCGGCCGAAGAAGAGGCCGCGCCGGACGATGACGAACTCGATATCTTCAAGAGCTTTGTGGATACCCTTGACCTGGACGATCTCGACGACGAATAAACGAGGACGGCCCGACCCGTCCTTCTGAGCAAGCACACGGGGCATCCTGTCCAGCCGCAGGCCGCCCCGTTTTTGCCCACACCGCCCGGAGACTCACGACTTCAACCATTCAGCAGGATAGGTTATGACCGATCAGGATGTGTCACGTTCACAGGCGTCCTCAGAAGGTAATGGCCGGAGCAGAGACAGCGACCCCCTCGATCTCGCGCCGCACAGTGTCGAGGCAGAGGAGGCCGTACTCGGCGCGATCCTGATGAATCCGGACGCGCTGCACGAAGTCGCCGCTTTCCTGACGGCGGCGGACTTTTTCATTCTGCGGCACGGCTGGATTTATGAGGCGCTGCTGCGCCTGCACGAACGCGGCGAGGCCATTGATGGCCGCACACTGGCGGAAGAACTCCGCGCCCAGGGGCGGCTGGAAGAGGTCGGCGGTGAGGCTTACCTGGCCTATCTGCCAACGACCGTCCCGACCGCGCTCCATGCCGATGTGTACGGGCATATCGTGGAGCGGGCCGCCGTGCGGCGGCGGCTGCTCGGCGCGGCGGGGGAAATCGCCCGGCTGGCGCACGACGAAGAACGGGACATCAACCAGGTCATTGACCAATCCGAGGCAACGCTCTTCAACGTCACCGAGCGGCGGCTCCGGCAGGAGCTTGTGCCGATGCGCATCGCCGTCAGCCGCTATTTTGACCGCATCGAGCACCTGCGGGAGAGCGAAGAGGAGGCGCTGGGCGTCCCCACCGGCTTTGTTGACCTGGACAAACTGCTGGGTGGGCTGCAGAAAAGTGACCTGATCATCATCGCCGGGCGCCCCGGCATGGGGAAGACCTCGATGCTGCTGACGCTGGCCCTCAATGCCGCCCGCCAGGGGAAGGCACGCATCGCCATCTTCAGCATGGAAATGAGCAATGAGCAGCTTGTCCAGCGCATGATGGCCATGGAGACGGGCATCAGCTCGCAGGACCTGCGCATGGGCCGCCTCACGGATGCGGAGTGGGCACGCTGTGTGGAAGCTGTCGGGTCACTGAGCGGCCTCAAAGTGTTCTTCGACGATTCGCCTGCCGTGAGCGCCATGCAGCTCCGCACCAAGTGCCGCCGCCTGTATCGCGAATACGGGCTGGACCTGATCATCGTGGATTATTTGCAGTTGATGACCGCGGGCACATCCTTTGGACGAGATACCAACCGCGTGCAGGAGATCACTTACATCAGCCGCAGCCTGAAAGAGCTGGCCCGTGAGCTGAACGTGCCGCTGGTCTCCGCCGCGCAGCTCAGCCGTGCCGTTGAGCAGCGCCAGGACAAGCGCCCGCAGTTGAGCGATCTGCGCGAGTCGGGATGTCTGACTGGTGACAGCCTGGTCACACTGGCGGACGATGGGAGGCGCGTCCCCATCCGCGATCTGGTCGGGAAATCCGGGTTTGCGGTATGGGCATTGAACGAGACTACCATGAAGCTGGAGCGTGCCACCGTCAGTCGCGCCTTTTCCACCGGCGTTAAATCTGTCTATCGCCTGACTACTCGTCTTGGACGCACTATACGTGCCACAGGCAATCATAAATTCCTGACTATTCACGGCTGGAGGCGGCTGGACGAACTGGTGGAAAGTGACCGAATTGCATTACCTCGAACGTTACCTGGCTCTGCTCAACAGACCATAAGCAATGTTGAAGTTCTTGGTGACGAGATCGTGCCGCGCATCAGTCAGGAACGACAA
>JALSTC010000042.1 GCA_026983935.1 Ardenticatenia bacterium | reverse complement strand
CCGCAGTGCGGTGTATGCTTGTGTATCCTGAAGAGTGGTGAGAAGACCGGAAAGAATCATGGTCAGGAAGAAGTGTCATTCTCTGATGTTGTTGGCGAGGGGACGGTGCGTGAGTTACGGGCGATAACCTCTTCAGCAGAGCCATTGTAAGCGTTCATCGCATTGTTGATGCCTTCGGTTAACCATGCGACGATGGCTTTTTGAGCCCGATCAATTGTTTCGGCAACCAATATCAATTCATCCCCATCGAATGGCCGCAGGACATAAGCTGCAGGATCCATTCGCCCGGGCGGACGGCTGATACCAAAGCGCAGGCGGGGGAAATCCTGCGTGCCCAGGTGCTGGATGATGCTTTTCATGCCCTTGTGTCCGCCAGCACCGCCGCCTGGCCGCAGGCGAAGGGTTCCCAGAGGTAGATCAAGGTCGTCGAAGATGACCATGATGTGGGATGGCGGAATCTTATAGAAGTCCGCCAGTCCTCTGACCGATTCCCCGCTGCGATTCATAAAAGTTTGCGGTTTCGCCAATAAGACGGCATGCCCGGCCAGGTTTCCCCGGGCAACTCTGGCTTTGGCCTGGGTTTTGTCAAAGGTCAGGTTGTAAGCGGCCGCCAGTGCATCCACGCAGCGAAAGCCGATGTTATGTCGTGTTTGTGTGTATTTTGCGCCGGGATTTCCCAGCCCGACAATGAGGTACAGCTCAGCCATCAAGGATCATCCTGTAAGCGCATCACCCGACTCAGTCACCAACGTATCTGTGCAGGATCGCTGCTGTTCGTGCCCCAAAAAGCGCAGCCTGTAAGTCTAACAAGCCGATCTGGAAACTGCAACCCTACCATTCACGCGCAATGTTCTGGAATGGGATGCACAATGCCTATATACAGGGGTTGCTTCTTGATAAAATCCTGTATATAGGGGATCGGGCTTGCTGGCCCTGCTGCGTGGCCGTTTAGAACTTTTGCTCGAAGGGCATCTTTGCGTTAAAATAACAAAGCTGTTTATGGTATGAGACTTAAATTTCGAGGAGGATAAGGTGGCGGACACCGGGAGCTATACTGAGAAGGATATTCAATACCTGGAAGGCATGGAACATGTCCGCCGTCGGCCCGGTATGTATGTCGGTGGTACCGATATCCGGGCTTTGCACCATCTGGTTTACGAAGTCGTTGATAACTCAATTGACGAAGCGCTGGCCGGACGCTGTGATACGATAGAGGTCGTCCTTCATGAGGATGGCGCGGTATCCGTGACCGACAATGGCGAACATCCAACCGAGAAAATCTCCACGCTGGAACTGGTGATGACTCGCCTGGGCGCTGGAGGGAAGTTTGACGGCGGGGGGTACAAAGTGTCCGGCGGTTTGCATGGCGTCGGCGTTTCTGCGGTCAATGCGCTTTCCAAATGGATGAGAGCCACCGTCTGGCGTGATGGGAAGGTGTGGCAGCAGGAATACCGTATGGGCAGGCCGCAGGGGCCGGTCAAAGCCGTTGGCAAAATGAAAAAAGGGGAGCCGACCGGCACTGAAATCACGTTCTTGCCAGACGACACGATTTTGCAGGAAACGTCTTTCCACTACCCGACGCTGGTGCAGCGATTCCGGGAAATGGCATTTGTCGCGCGCGGGGTCTGGATTACGTTGCGCGATGAGCGCGTCAAGCCTATTCCCCAGGAGATGACATTCTACTTTGAAGGTGGCATCCGATCTTTTGTGCGCTACCTGAATCGCAACCGCAAAGCGCTGCATCCTGTGGTCTATGCCGAGCGAGATATCGTCTTCAACGAAGATGATCCCAAGAAGCGCTATGTCGTCGGTGTAGAAGTGGCTTTTCAGTATACCAACGCCTCGACGACGACGGAGCTTGCTTTTGCCAACACGATCAATACGCCGGATGGCGGCAGTCACCTGACCGGTATGAGGACGTCCATCACGCGCGTGATCAATAATTACGCACGTAAGGCGGGGCTTCTCAAGGATCGTGATCCCAACTTCTCCGGCAATGATACGCTGGAAGGTCTGACGGCGATCGTCAGCATCAAGCATCCTGAGCCGCAGTTTGAAAGCCAGACAAAAGTCAAGTTGATGAATCCGGAGGTCTCTGGCGCGGTCTCGTCTGTCGCGGCTGAAGTTTTTGCCGAATATCTTGAGTTGAATCCTCGTGATGCTCGTCGTATTGTGGACAAGTGTATGACGGCGATGCGGGCGCGGGATGCTGCCAAGAAAGCGCGTGAACTGGTACGACGCGGCACCAGTCTTCTGGAAAGCACAACGCTGCCGGGCAAGCTCGCAGACTGCTCCGAGCGTGATCCGGCCCGCTCAGAATTGTATATCGTCGAGGGCGATTCGGCGGGTGGCAGCGCCAAACAGGGCCGCGATCGCCATTTTCAGGCGGTGCTGCCTCTGCGCGGTAAAATTCTCAATACAGAGCGTGCCCGCCTGAATAAGATACTGGACAACAATGAGGTGAAGGCGCTGATCTCTGCCTTGGGAACCGGCATCGGCGATGACTTCACCCTGGACAATTTGCGCTACAGGCGTGTGATCATCATGACCGATGCCGATGTGGACGGCGCTCATATTCGCACGCTTCTGCTGACCTTCTTCTTCCGCTATATGACGCCCATCATTCAGAACGGTTACCTGTATATCGCACAGCCGCCGCTGTACCGCCTGGAATATCGGAAAAAGATCAGGTACGCCTATTCCGAAGAAGAACGCGAGAAGTTTACCCGTGAGATGGGCGATCCCGATAAGGTTTCTGTCCAGCGGTACAAGGGTCTGGGAGAGATGAACCCGGAGCAGCTCTGGGAAACGACAATGGACCCGACGACGCGGACACTGCTGCAGGTCACGATCGAGGATGCCACAGAGGCAGATCGCGTCTTTGACATGTTGATGGGCAGCAGCGTCCCGCCGCGCCGCCGTTTCATCTTGACCCATGCAAAGAGTGTGCGGAATCTGGATGTGTAAGCAGCGGCCTACGAGTTAATTTTCTGGCCGGCAGCAGCCTGCAGGACTGCCTGCACGATTGGGAGTGTCTCCACAGGCTGCCACTGCCAGTCAGCACCTGGGATGTCGATTTCGCCTTCCGGAGCATGGTAAATGAACACCAGGTCGAGGTGTTCGCCGGTGGCTGTCTCAACAGAATGAAAATACGATGGGGGGATGCCTTTGCCTGAGGCGTCCTCGCTGTTTGTGAGCATGGGGAGACGGAGACCAAGGGAGTTGGCCAGGCGAGACAGTGCCTGTTGTATGCTTTCGCCGGGTAAAAGAGTAGTGGAAGGCAGCGGGTAAGGCTTGCCACTACTGGCTGCCAGAATAAGGTTGCCCTGGTGAACGAGCAGGGACACGGTGAGCCGACGTAGCTGTCGCCGGCTGCGCTCCGCCAGAATAATGCCGATCAATTCCCGGGTCGCTTGAGAAACTTCGTCATTAACGACAAGATAGTCGCACTCCGGCACGAATCCCATTTCGAATGATGCACGTTGGAGCCGCCGGACGATTTCTTCCTCGCTGGCATCACCCCTTGCGCGGATGCGTTTTTCCAGGTCGGACTTATCCGGCGGCGTGACAAAGATCAGTATAGTGTTCTCCGGGTACGTCTGCCGCAGAATCGATGCGCCCAGGACTTCAATATCAGCGATAAGGTCCTGCTGCCTGCTAAGCAAGTCTTCAACGGTGTGGCGAACGATGCCGTACAGCTCCCCATGCACTAGCTGGGCCTCCAGCAGCGCACCTGCTTCCTGCAGTGCCTTGAATTCTTCGCGACTGACGAAATAATGCTCCCGGCCTTCTTCCTCGTCATGGCGTTTTTTTCGGGTCGTGGCTGTTGGTAACTGGCGCAGCGCGGGGACGGCATCCAGTGCAGCTCGCATCAGCGTATTCTTGCCGGCCCCGGATGGCCCGACCAGGACGTAGATCAGCCCGGCGTGTGCATGTGTTTCTACCATTTGGTATGTCGTCTCTTTTTCTCTGTTCCACCAGTCGAGTGCTGAGGACTGGCACAAGTGTAGCAAGGGGAGACCGTTCGGGCTACCTGAATTCAGCCTTTTGTCTTGCAAAAGAAAGAGGGTGGGCGGCTCCGGAGAGCTGCCCACCCTTGCTCAGGGCGAGACGATCGGGTGTGCGGGCTTAGTCGGCCAGCACCACATCATCAATCCACCAGCCTGGATCTGTCCTGCCGTTGTTGCGTGCATCCAGGCGGAAGCGGAAAGTCAGCAGTTTGTTATCGAAGTTGAAGCTTCCTGGGGACAGCCCCAGTGCAGTTTCGATGGGATCGCGCAGTGGGATGCTGTGCAGCGTCCAGTTATCATTCCGCTGATAGCATCGGCGGTAGACCTCGATCCAGTTGTCAAACTGACCGCTTTCGAATGGTAGTGAAACCTCGGCAATCATGCAGTCGTAGTAGTCAATGTCGTAGGTATCATACCAGCTCAGCGATGGGTTGACTGCACCGGTCATGTCGATCACGCCATCCAGAATGAGGGACATGTCATCCAGGTGCCGGTAATCGCCAACAGGGCTGTCGGTGAAGGAGAAGCTTTGCCTGGCGATATCTAGTTGGATAGTCGCCGCACCTGAATTCTCATAGAACCATACGGAGATGACGTGGGTGCCTGCGGTCAGGTAGCGCGAGATGGTATCTGTGCGGACAGAGGTATCCCACCATTTGTTGATGACACGTGTGCCATCAATGTAGAGGCGGGCACCATCGTCGTGAGTGACGCTGAATTCGTAATAGCCTGCCTCGACGTCAATCGTGCGCTCAAACTGAATAGCGAAGTGATCGAGCTTCCAGGGGTTGCCTGTGCATGCGCCGCCCGGTGCGGGGCCTTCGCTGCTGTTCCAGGTGAAGTCGATGTCACCCACCTGAACCTCGCAAGCCATGGTATAGTACACTGTCCCGTAGCCGCTGCACCAATCCCTGGTGTTGCGGATGGCGTCATCAGCGTTGCCGGACTGGCTCCCGCAGTTGCCCACGCCGAACTGGTCCAGATCCCAGTAACGGGCTGTCCAGGAGCCAGGGCCAAGCGCTGCCGGGCCGCTGCCTGCGCCGCGGAAGATATCACCCAGTCCCCATGTACCTTCTGGTATCCAGCCGTTCAGGGTGTCGGCGCTGTCATAGAAGTCCAGCGGAATGACAGTTGGATTGTAGAGGTCAATGGAGACGTCATCAATCCACCAGCCGGGATCAGTCCGGCTGTTCCGCATGGCGTCCATCACGAAGCGCAGACGGATTTTTTCACCGATGTAAGGCCGCAGGTCTACCTGCCGACGATCCCAGGAACCGGTATCTGTATAGTAGTGAGAGTAGACCTGTGTCCAGTTCGACCAGTCACTCCAGCCGGGTCCCTGCCATGTAGATATCTGTACGCGCGTATAGTCATCACGATCCAGCATGAAGCGTTCCCACCAGGT
>JALSTC010000041.1 GCA_026983935.1 Ardenticatenia bacterium | reverse complement strand
CACACGCGCCGGGCCGACCTCATCGGTCATCTTCTCCACGCCCAGCACCATGACCACATCTGCCGCACCGGAGGCGACCGCCAGCCATCCCGTCCGCAGGGCCACCCCGCCGGAAGCATCCGCCGCTTCCACGGTGTAGCTTTCCACACCCCGCAAACCGATGAAGTCCGCCAGCAGCGGGCCGAGGTGCTGCTGCCCGCTGACAGCCCCGCCCAGCGCATTGCCCACATACAGCGCATCAATCCGATCACGCTCAAGCCCGGCGTCAACCATGGCTTCCTGCGCCGCTTCCACCGCCAGTTCTCGCAGGCTGGTGTCCCAGTGTTCGCCGACCGGAGTCCGCCCGATGCCAACAATACTCACATCCCGCATCGAAGCCCCTCCTCAGTCCAACCGCAGCTTGCCACGGAAGCGCGAATAAACCGCATAGTCAATCTCGGTGCGGCGGGCGATGTAATCACGCACGGTGGGCGCTTTGCCGACTGCCTCGGTGATGCGATCCGTGACCAGGAGATCGAACGCATCTGACCCCGCCCCGCTGCCGTAGCTGACCATCAGGATGCGGTCACCAGGCCGGGCAACATCCAGCGTCGCAGCCAGCCCGATCAGGCTGCTGCCGGAGTACGTATTGCCGATTTCGCCGGAGAGCAGGCCGGGGCCGTACTGATCCTCATTGAAGCCGAGCATTTTCGCCGCACGGGTTGGAAATTTGACGTTTGGCTGGTGCAGAATGACATAGGCGTAATCCGCCGCCGTCGTGCCCATCTGCGCCATCATGACCCGCGCCGCACTGAGCACGTGCCTGAAATAGGCCGGTTCGCCAGTGAAGCGGTCGCCGTGGCTGGGGTACATTTCGCCCTCACGCCGCCAGAAATCCGGTGTATCGGTCACATAGCTGTAGCTGGCCTGAATGACCGCCAGCGACCGCTCCGCAGGCCCTAAAATATAGGCCGCACCGCCCGCCGCCGCCGTGTATTCCAGCGCATCGCCGGGGCGGCCCTGCGCCGTATCCATGCCGATGCTCAGGGCAAAGTCTGCCATACTGCTGCCGACAAAGCCGATGGCAGCCTGTATCGCCTCCGATCCGGCCTTGCAGGCGAATTCCCAATCGGCGGCCTGCACATTGGGCACCGCGCCGATGCTCTCGGCCACAATGGTGCTGGTCGGTTTGACGGCGTAAGGATGGCTCTCCGAACCGACCCACACGGCCCGCAACTGCTGCGGGCTGATCCCGGCGCGGGCCAGTGCGCTGCGCGCCGCCTCAATGGACATGGTCACCACGTCTTCGTCGAGACCCGGCACGGCCTTTTCCTTGATCGGCGAGCCGCCCATGCCGTCCGTCCAGACACGAGCGATCTCGCGGCCCGGCAGCCGGTAGCGCGGCACGTATGCGCCATACCCGGCAATGCCGACTGGACGCGCGGGCTTGAGTAATGACACGCCCGCATTCAAAGGATTCTGATTATCCACCATCACACCAAACTCCGTTCTTGCCCGGTAGTTAACCGCGCAGTTCCTTCACCAGTTCCTGCGCACGGTCGAGGCGGATCGCGCCTTCCGCGATCATGGCCTCCACCACACGCTGGAGCAGTTCCCCGCTGGCCCCGGCAGCGATGGCAAGCTGGCGGGCGTGCAGCCGCATATGCCCGGCCTGGATGCCCGTTGTCGCCAGCGCCCGGATCGCGGCCAGATTCTGCGCCAATCCGACAGCCACCATCACCTCGGCCAGTTCACGGGCACTGCTCACACCCAGAATCTTGAGGGCAACCCGCGCCGTCGGATGCACACGAGTCGCACCGCCAACCATCCCGACGGCCACCGGCAGCTTCAGCCGCCCGCACAGGTTGCCTTCCCCATCCGCCCACCATTCGGACATGCTGGTATAGCGCCCACTGCGCGCCGCGTAGGCGTGCGCCCCGGCTTCCAGCGCCCGCCAGTCATTCCCGGTGGCGATGCATACGGCATCCATGCCGTTCATCACACCCTTGTTATGCGTGGCGGCACGGTAGGGGTCTGCGGCGGCAAAGGCATAAGCCTCCACAATGCCCCGCACGACGTCCGCGCCGGAGAGTTCATCCGTCGCCAGTACATCGGGCGGGATGGTGCACTCCGCCGTCGCCAGCCGACGGTCGGCCAGATTGCTGAGAATACGCAGATTGACGCGCCCGCCTGTTACTTCCTCGATGATCGGCGCGAGATGCTCACAGGCGGTGTTCACCGTGTTCGCGCCCATCGCGTCGCGCACATCATAGAGCAAATGTACAATCAACATCGGCCCGGCGGGCGTCTCCATTAGGGGGCGGACTTCAACATCCCGCGCACCGCCGCCCAGCTCCACGATCACCGGATCGCGGCTGTTAGCTTCCGCCAGCAGCCGATCCTTGATCGCCATGACCTGCCCGGCGGCCACGTATACATCATCCACGTCCAGCACTTGAATCTGCCCGATCATCACCGGGTCGTCACTGCTGGTCACGAATCCGCCGCCAGCACGCACCAGCCGGGCAGCGTAGCTGGCCCCGGCCACAACCGACGCCTCTTCCACCACCATCGGGATGAGATAATCCCGCCCGTTGATCAGGAAGTTCACGGCAATGCCCAGCGGGAGCGTGTACGTGCCGATCACGTTTTCGATCATGTGCTCGGCCTGGTTGGGGGTCAACCCGGAGATGCCGAGCAAAACGGTCTGTTCGTCTGTCTCCAGCCCAGCCCACTGGCTGACAATGGCCGCCCGCTCCGCCAGGGAACGCTTGAAGAAGCCGGGCAGTCGTGAGGATGGACGTTGCGTATCGGACATGGGTCTTTTGATCCTTTGCACTGCGTCAATGTACAGGTGCGCCGCAGACGGCGTTGATAGTACCCGCGAATCGCTCTCAAAAGCTATCAATTCGGGCCATAAATCGCCAGACGCCGCCAGCATATCCCTGCGTCTCCAACAAGCCCCCAGGCAAATGAATCTACCGGAGCAGCGCCTTCGGTCGCCCGCTCATGGTTCAGCCACAGCACGTAGTGCCCACCGCTGATATCCAGCCGCAGCGTATTCTCGCCTGCGCCAATATGATAAAAGGGGATCGTCTGCCCGGCATGGCGATAATAGCCCGGCGGCAGCACTTCCCAGCGCAGACCAGCGGCCTCCGGCGTCCCCAGCCACACCCCCCAGACAGCCAGCGAAGCCGCCAACTCCATGCGCACGGCGGTCAGCTCTACTGTTACCGGAGAACGCAGCGGAGGCAATACCAGTGCGGCTGCATCCAGACACTCGCCCGATTCGGCCTCCTGCTGCCATTGCAGCGGCCCGGCACGGGGCGGGTCTGCTGCGCCAAGTGCAAGCAGTACCACGCCGGACAGCCCTCCGAGAATCAACCCTGTCAGCGCCAGCAGCAAGGCCCGCCACAGCCAGAGAGGAACCTGTGCCGAAGTACGATCACCTGCCATCGATCAGGTCGCGCTTTCAGTCGGGTCGTACAGGCGAAACAGATGCCACAGGGCGAAGAGCATCAACCCCACAGCCAGCGCAAAAAGTGTCTGGTATCCCGCAAATGCGACAATAACCCCCTGCCCTGCGCCGACATAAGAAGCCAGCCCGATGATTGTACCGCCCAGCCCGATATATAATGGGCGGCGCTCCGGTGGGGCGATGTTCAAATTCAGCGAGAACAGGCTGATCGCTCCTGCCCCGTTGTGAACAGCCAGCAGAACGAACACGACCAGGAAATATGGCATCACCACCATCTCCGGCAGATCGATCACCCCCGCCCCGACAATCATCAGAAAGACGCAGCTTCCGACCACCGCCGCAATCAAGGCCAGCAGGCGGTTGCCGAATCGTGTGCTAAACCAGCCGCTCAGCGCCACGGCGATCAAGCCGGTCACTGTGTCCGCTATCAGAAAGACGGCAGCCGCGTTGAGCGGCAGATTGTAGCGGCTGCGAGCGAAAATCACGATCAGCGGCGCGGTTCCCACCGCCAGCAGCAGCGCCACCCGCGCCTTGATGTAGTGGCGATAATTCGGATCATTGCGCCAGACGTCCCGAATTTCTACCCAACGCCCGCGCAGTCCGACCTGCTCCGGCGGGTGCGGCTCTGAGGCCGGTTCACGTATGGCATGGAAGGCCAGCACACCGAGCACTGTTATCATGGCAGCAAGCGCAAACAGCAGGGCAAAGTTGTGCGGAAAACCCAGCGGAAAATCCGGCCTGAGCACCTGATTGACCAGTGCCCCCGCGCCAACGGCGACGATTCCGCCAAGTGACATACGCCAGCTAAAAAACGGTCCTCGCCTGCGCGGCGGGATCACTTTGCTGATAACTTCCATGAAGGCCAGGCCGCCAATTCCCCAGATCAGCGGATAGGCGACCAGAAAGATCAGGAACCCTGCCAGCAGAACGGCGGGCGACCGCACAAACGCCGTCATCAACACAACGCCCAGCCACAGCAAACCGCGCAGCAGACTCATCGTGCGGTACACAGGCAGCACACGCGCCAGCCGTCGGATGTATCCGCTGGCCCAGAGCTGTGAGAGCATAAAGCCGCCTACCCAGAGCGACGCAGGCAGTCCCAGGATGATCGGATTATCCGTGAGCTGTGACAGAAACACGACCAGCACCAGATTCGGATTGATCAGCGTGTCTACCGTTCGGAAGGCGATACCGTTCAGCACGCCCATGCGGAAGTTCCAGCGCAGATCGGAATCGGGGTGAGGGGCAGCATTCATCGGCATGATCCTGAAAAATGGCGGCCAACAGTGTGCCGCCTGAGGCAAACAGGCCGCGAGCCAACACGGCACTAAAGATATCGCCATCCAGATCGGCTGGCAAAACTCTGCATCCTTGGCTAGAATGGACAACAGTGGTCAAAAATTACTTTTGCGTCAGTTCAGGAGGCGCTATGTCGTCATTAACACTGCGACGTGTCATTGTGTGGGTTGTATCCATCATTGCCGGTGTGCTTGCCACCCTGTTGATCTTCGCCATTATCGGCACCGATGTGGCCGAATTCGGGATCGAGACGATCTTCGTCATCATCCCGCTGGCGCTGGCCGTGCTGATCTGGCTGGACTACTTCCTCAGCGCCGAAATACTGCCCGATTAGCATCGGCGTCCGTACAGGCAAAAAGAGCGCAAAAACGCCCCGCCGTCTGCAGATGGCGGGGTGTTCATATCAATCTCACCTCTGGCCAGCAACGATTACTGTGCCCGCGTGCGAATTCGCTTTCTGGCAAGCCGATGCACCAGCGAAATTAGATCATCGGTCGCGATATCTTTCAGAAGATAGTGCTCAATGCCCAAATGTTTCAAGCTCAGGCGCTCATCTTCATTGGCAAAGCTGGTCAGGATCACAATGGTCGGGGGATCGGGCGCTTCCAGAACCTGCTGACAGAACTTGAGGGCAGCACCGTCTCGCCGCTTGCTTTCGAGAATCAC
>JALSTC010000040.1 GCA_026983935.1 Ardenticatenia bacterium | reverse complement strand
CTGTACATGGATCATGACCACATGGCGCGGATCAACCGACTGCACACGGTCGGCAAAGTCCTGTCCGTCGCTGTATGTGAGCGATGCCCGCGCAGGCAGCGTGTAAGCACGCGGCATGACACGCTGGTTCTCGTAGATGCGCACGGCCTCATCTTCATAGGCCAGCACCCAGGATGGATTCTCGACAGGCGTCCGCGTAACCACATAGCGCACATTGAGCAAATCAAGCAGCGGCGAATCCAGCGCTTCCAGGTGGTCGGTGGTCAACGGCGCAACGCGATTGAATTCAAGCTGGAACTGCGGCGAAATGAGCGCCATGTAGTCGGTGTACTGGCGGGGGATGATGCTGTCGTAGCCGCGCACATCCTCCAGCCCAAACATCCAGGGGATGTTGGCATTGAGCAGCGCCTCGCCGGGCGCATCCAGCGTCGTAATGCGGAAGGGGCCATCCTGCTCATACCGGCCCTGCAGCCACTCGACAGCAGGCGGCGTGAAAGACAGCAGGGCGGGGTCCACTGCCGGGTTGAAGCCCCAGAAGGCAGTCAGCAGATCAAGCGCAATAACCAGCACTACCAGCCACTCCCAAACAGGCCGCCCACCAAGTCGGCGCGGCACATAGATGGGGCAGCGGCTTACGCGAAACACCACGCCCGAGGCGATCAGGAACAGGCCAAGCAGCAGTATATTGCGGAATTCATAGCTGTAAAACATGTGGACGTCGGCAAATGCCAGTTCCGCCTTCGCCAGGGCGTGAAATGCACGGTCAACCAGCGGCTCAAGCTGCGGATAGAACACGCGGCTCAGCAGCAGAACTACCAGCAGCACCGCCCCCGTCCAGAACAGTCCCCAGCCGATTCGCCGCGCCCATCTATCCGCCGGGGAAAAAGCCGTCGGCTGAGGGGATCGCCACGATCGGAAAGCAGCGCGATTCGTCTCTGCGGGGGCTGGCGGGGCGGATTCTCCGCCCCGGGGCGACCAGCCGGTCGCCCCGCCAGAAGCGCGCTGCGCTTCTGCGCCAGCCCCCCCACGCGACCGCGCCAGTGCGTCCGCGCCATACCCGGCCAACACGGCCACTGACAGCGTCAGGGCAAACACCCAACGAAACGGCGAATGCAGTTGATTGATCCCCGGCAGCAAATAGTACAGCACAGCATAGGTCGGCAGGCCGAAGATGAACGTCAATGAGAACGCACCCAACACGGCGAAGATGGCCCGATACGGGCGGCCCGGCTGACGAGCCTTCCGCGTCCACCACGCACTCAGCAGTCCAAATACCGCCAGCGCCATTGGCAGGATACCCAGGTATGCCCCACCCTCGACGTAGTTCTTGATACCCCAGTCAATCGTATGAATCGGCTGTCCCAGTGCGTTGACCGTCGCCGGGATGACCTGTCCGCTGAAAACGTCCCAGTAAGTGTGATGCGCCGGGCTGCCGAAAAAGTTGGGCATGAAAAAGGCAACGATCCGCCGCAGGGGGTACGCCCAGCCGAGAATCTGCTCCAGCGTGGCCGAGCCTTCCCGGAAGTTATGCTGCACCAGTTCAAACAGCGGCAGGAGCTGTGCCGCACCGATCAACAGCCCCAGCATCACCATCACTGCCAGCCATATACCACGTCGGAGCAGCCGTCCCGCTGTACCTGCCTTGCGCCGCCCGCGCCACCAGCCCACCAGCAGCCGTGCCGCCGCGTAGTAGGCCATGATCAGCAGCGTATAATAGGTGATCTCCACATGCCCGGCATAGATCACCATGCCCAGCGCCACCGCGCCGATCGCTGCCCAGGGCAGCGTTGCCGGACGCCCGAACAACGGCTGTGTGCGGATCACATACTCAACCATCAGCAGCAGCAGTGGCAGCCATGCCGCCGCCCCCAGGATCATCGGGAAAACCACGCGGACGATGAACCATCCGCTGAGCTGCCAGCTCACTGCTGCGACTGCCCCCCCAATTCGCGTCTGTCCCAGCCCACGGGCGAAAAGGTACATGAACACACCGGCCAGCCAGAGCTGAATCACCGTGTACCAGCCATAGGCGGCTTCCAGCGGCAGGACGTAAAAGAGGGCGCTCAGCGGATAGAGGGCGCTGTGCTGCCCCGCCGCCAGGAAAGGCACACCGGCAAACAGATACGGATTCCAGAGCGGTATCTCGCCGCCCGTGATGCTGCTCCGAATGAACTGCTTCCAGACGGCATTTTCCAGCAGCAGGTCGGAGAGCAGCGCGTTCTGCGGCACGTCCGGCGCACTGACCACTTCGCGATAGGTGGCAAACGGCTCCCACTGATACAGGTTATCGGCGGGGATCAGCGTGCGGTCGCCCAGCGTCACCGGCGCAAAAAGTATCAGCGGCAGGATAAATAACAGCAGAATGATCCACAGGTCGGGCAGGACTCGTCGTCGCATAGGTCGTCCATTTACTCCGCAGCATACGTGTTCAGCAGTACGGCCTCAGCTCCCGGCATGGCGGCAAAATGCATGACCACCGCCGCGTCCTCGTGCGCCCCGATGAGACAAAACGGCTCTGATATCACCGTGCACCCTCGCGCCGACCCAGCCCGAACAACGCTGCCGTATCGTCACAGGGCAGGCCCAGCACGCGGGCGATCTGCTCCAGATGATTGACATCATGGAGAGAAACCTGCATGGCCTGCTCCAGCAGAGTATAGTCACCAGCCTCCGGATGCACGCCCATGCGTGCCCATTCATCCGGCTGCCGCACTTGCAGCCAGGCGACGAACTGGCGGCGCGTTTCCCGGTAGGCCTCAAACGCCGCACTCAAGTCCTGGCTCGCGTAGCTGCGTTCGACGGCCAGTACTTCGTGATCGTAGTAGGGCAGTTCGGGATGGTCCTCCGCCACAATCCGCCGCGCCCGCTCGAAGAAGATTTCCTCAAAGTCTCGCAGATGACAGACGATTTCGATCACGTTCCAGCCATCCGGGCCATCAACAGCAGCAGCCGCCCGTTCCTGCGTAACACCGCACAGCAGTGCGTCCAGCAGCACCGGCGTCTGCTGCATGGCACGGATAAAGCGCTCAGGGTTCATCATCGTCATCGTTGCAGTCTCCTTTGATCGCATGGTGATCGCATGGATGAGTGCCGCGTCGTCCAGCTCCGCCAGTTCCAGCAGCCGCGCAAATGGATCGCCCGTGATCCCAAAATAGCGGGCGAAGGCCGGTTCAGTCTTGAGGCCCTCCCGCTTGAGACGCCGAATCGCCCGCCGGGCGTCTTCGCCGCCCAGCGCCAGCAGCCGGGCTTCCACGATCAGATGCCGACAGGCATGTTGCTCACAGACGGGGCGCGGCTGCCCGAATATTTCGACGGGAAAGCCATCATGTATGAATTTCGCCACCAGCACCGGCAGATCATTGATGCGTTTGCGTCGCAGTGTGAAGCCCACCATTTTGCCAAAGGCCGTGCGCACGGCGCGTTCAAAGGCATCCAGATCGTATGCCTCACAAATGATATCCAGGTCGCTGCCGGCAACGTCAATCCCCAACGGGATTGTACCGACCAGCAGTGGATCATAGTCGCGCAGGACCTCGAAAATGCGTAGCTGCTGCAAAACCCGGTAGGCGGCCCGCTGGCGGGCACTGCCATGCAGCAGGTCGTTGAGATCGGTCTTGATGGCAGGCAAATCATTCACCCGGCAGCGGATTGGTCGGCTGGAAGCGGTCGGCGGTCGGCAGGTGTCAGATGACGATGCCGCCACAGCACCTGCCACACCCGCAGCGCCGCCTCAATCTGGATTTGCAGGCTCATCTTGCTGGTTCCCATCCGCCGCTCGGCAAAATGGATCGGCACTTCAAAGACGCTGTAGCCCAGCCGCTCGGTCAGGTAAGCCAGTTCCGCCTGGAAAATATAGCCGTTGGAACGGACACGCGACAGATCAAGGCCCTGGATCACGTGTCGGCTCCAGACGCGGAAGCCACCGGTAGCATCTTTCATGCGCGTGCGCAGGATAAAACGGATGTAGATGCGGTTGGCCCACCAGCTCAACAGCCTGCGGCCCACACCCCACTGCGGGTCAAGGCTGCCGCCCTTTACATAACGCGATCCGATCACCACATCGTACTCAGCCGCTCTTGCCACCATCTCCGGCAGTTTCTCCGGCGGATGGGAGAAATCGCAGTCCATCTGAACCATGTAATCCGCGCCCATCTCCAGCGCCCGGCGGAAGCCTGCCTTATAGGCCTGCCCCAGGCCCTGCTTGGCCTGCCGATGCAGCACATGCACGCGGCCCGGGAATTCTTCCGCCAACTCATCGGCAATCCGCCCGGTGCCATCGGGCGAATTGTCATCAATGACCATGACTTCCAGTCCCTCGATCGGCAGCGCCATCAGGGTGGAAACCATTTTCGTCACATTCTCGGCCTCGTTATAGGTGGGCAAAAGCACCATGACCTTCGCCATACTGAAGGCTCCTGACTGAAACATAAACGCAGCGTTGACCGGCACAGGCAGACATTCGCACGTGCACCCTGCCCGATGACGCCGGAAACAGAGGCCCCACCAGCGCCAGAATCGAAAGCGCGGCCTGAGTCTGGCGTAACTATAGCGGGCACGGGCGTGTCCGGCAAGGTGTCAGCCCGGCGTCAGACGCCCGCCCGATTTCTCCCGTATAATGGAAAGGAAAGACCGTGCCGTCAATGTCAGAGGCTGTGATCTGACCGATATGGAGAGCAAACCATGGATGCATTTGGTGTGATTTTCTTCCTGGGATTTCTGTTTGTGTTTGCGATGGCGATCCTGTTCTCAGCGGTGCGCATCGTGCGTGAGTATGAGCGTGCCGTCATTCTGCGGCTGGGCCGCCTCAGCGGCGGCGCGCGGGGGCCGGGCTGGTTCCTGATTATCCCCTTTGGCATTGACCAGATGACCAAAGTAGACCTGCGCGTGGTGACCCTGGACATTCCACCCCAGGACTGCATTACCAAGGACAACGTGACGGTGCGCGTGAATGCCGTCGTCTACTTCCGCGTGATTGACCCGGTCAGGGCCGTCCTGAACATCCGCAACTACACACAGGCCACGGCACAGATCGCCCAGACAAGCCTGCGCAGTGTGGTGGGCCAGCGCGAACTGGACGAACTTCTGGCCAAACGCGAGGAGGTCAACCATGACCTGCAGCACATCATTGATGAACAGACCGATCCCTGGGGCGTGAAAGTCAGCATCGTTGAGATCAAGGACGTGGAACTGCCGGAGATTATGAAGCGGGCCATGGCCCGGCAGGCTGAGGCCGAACGCGAAAAGCGGGCCAAGATCATCCATGCTTCCGGTGAGCTGGCCGCAGCCGAACAACTCCAGCAGGCCGCCCACAAAATCGCGCAGGAGCCTTCGGCCCTGCAGCTACGCTACCTGCAAACGCTGACCGAGATCAGCGTGGAGAAAAATTCGACGATCATCTTCCCCGTCCCCATTGAGATGATCGAGCCGTTCCTGACGATAG
>JALSTC010000039.1 GCA_026983935.1 Ardenticatenia bacterium | reverse complement strand
GACCGCTTTGTGGAAGCCGGCGGCAACTTCTTCGATACTTCCAACATTTACAATGAGGGCCAGTCGGAGACGATCCTCGGCAAGTGGATCAAGAGCCGCGGCAGCCGTTCGCAGTACGTCATTGCCAGCAAGGTTTTCTTCCCGGTGGGAGATGGCCCCAATGATACCGGCCTGACCCGCAAGCACATCTTCGATCAGATTGATGCCAGCCTGCGCCGCCTGCAAACCGATTACATCGATCTCTACCAGATGCACTGCTGGGATGCCTCTACGCCGCTGGAGGAGACTCTGCGGGCGCTGGACGACCTGGTGCGGGCGGGCAAAGTTCGCTACATCGGCGCATCGAACTACACGGCCTCACAGTTGATGAAGGCCATCATGCTCAGCGAGATGCACGGCTGGGCACGCTTCGACTGCCTGCAGCCGGAGTACAGCCTGCTGGTGCGCAGTACGGAATGGGAGCTGCTGCCGCTCTGCCGCGAGGAGGGAATCGGCGTGATCTGCTGGTCGCCGCTGGCCGGGGGCTGGCTGACGGGCAAATATCGCCGCGGCGCACCGCCGCCGCCGGACAGCCGTGTGGGGCGCGGCGACCGCTGGGATGACCTGCCAGAGCAGCGTGAAAGTGAGCGCACGTGGCGGATCGTGGATGCCCTGCTGGAAGTCAGCGAGGCACGCGGCAAGACCCCGGCGCAGGTGGCCCTCAACTGGCTGCTGCAAAAACCCGGCGTCACAGCACCGATCTTCGGCGCACGCACGCCTGAACAACTGGAACAGAATCTGGGCAGTGTGGGCTGGACGCTCAGCGAGGAGGAGATGGTGAAGCTGGACGACGCCAGCGCTGTGCCCCTGCCCTCGCCTTACAATTTCATCGCTCGCTATACGCGGAAACGGTAGGGATGACCCATGAAATCCTATATCATCGCGCATGATCTGGGAACGACCGGCAACAAGGCGACGCTCTATGACCGTGATGGCGCACTGGTGGGCAGCGCTTTCTATGGCTATGAAACGGAGTTCGCCCACACTGGCTGGGCGGAGCAAAATCCGGAGGACTGGTGGCAGGCCGTCTGTGCCTCGACTCATGCGCTGCTCAAGCAGACCGGCGTGCGCGGCGACGCGATCGCGGCCGTCACCTTCAGCGGCCAGATGATGGGCTGTGTGCCGCTCGATCAACAGGCTCGCCCGCTGCGCAAGGCCATCATCTGGGCCGATCAGCGGGCCGTCGAACAGGCCCGACGGGTGGGGGAGCGCGTGCCGCCGGAGGAAGTTTACCGCATCACCGGCCACCGACTCAGTTCGTCCTATTCGCTGGCTAAAATCCTCTGGCTGCACGACCATCAGCCGGACATCTTCGACGCCACATACAAATTCGTCCACGCCAAAGATGCCATTGTCGCCCGGCTGACCGGCGTTTTCGTCACCGAGCCGTCCGATGCCTCCGGCATGAACTTATACGATCTGGAGGCGGGCGAATGGTCAGCCCGCATTCTGGAAGCCGCCGGACTTGATCCGGCCAAACTGCCGGAGATCCGTCGTTCGATCGATGTGGTGGGCGAGGTGCAGCCCGACGTGGCGGATGATGTCGGTGTCGCGGCGGGAACGCCGGTTGTCATCGGCGGCGGGGATGGCGCATGTGCAGCGGCGGGTGCGGGTGTGGTCGGCGAGGGCGCGGCCTACAACTACGTCGGGTCATCGTCATGGATTGCGCTGGCGACGCCAAAGCCGATCTACGATCCCGCCTACCGCACATTCACTTTCGGGCATATCGTGCCCGGCATGTTCATGCCCACCGGCACGATGCAGGCCGCGGGCGCGTCCTATCAATGGACGCGCGATCAGCTCTGCCCTGTCGAAGTGGAAGCCGCCGAAGAAATGGGAATCAGCCCTTATGAGCTGATGAATCTGGAGGCAGAAAAATCGCCCGCCGGGGCGAATGGCCTGCTGTTCCTGCCCTACCTGATGGGCGAGCGCAGCCCGCGCTGGAATGAACGAGCACGCGGCGCATTCATCGGCCTGACCATTCGCCACACACGGGCAGACATGATCCGGGCTGTGCTGGAAGGCGTGACGATGAATCTGCGCGTGATCCTGGACGCCTTCCGGGCGCAGGGAACGCCCATCGAAGCCATGCGGCTCATCGGCGGCGGTGCACGGGGGCGCTTCTGGAACCGCATCATGGCCAATGTTTACGGAATGCCGGTGCACCGTCTGGCGATCCTGGAAGAAGCAACCTCAATGGGCGCGGCGCTGGCGGGGGGCGTGGGGGTCGGCCTGTATCCGGACTTTTCGATGAGTGCCCGGATGAATGAGGTCGCCGAGGTGGTTGCGCCCGATCCTGCCGAACAGGCCGCCTATGAGCAAATTTATCCGATTTTCGAGGCGGCCTACCAGGCACTGGTGCCCGTCTACGACATGATCGCCGGGGTGGCGTGATGCTGCAAACCGTCACCGGCCCGGCAGACCCGGCAGCGGTCGGGCTGGCCGACGGGCACGGTCATGCCTGGATCATGCCGCCGCCGGGCGTCGCCCCGGATTACCGCCTGGAACTGCACGACGTGGCAGTCATCAAGGCTGAACTGAGCGACTTTCGCAGCGCTGGCGGTGGACTGCTGGTGGACTGCCAGCCGGGTGGCTGCGGGCGCGATGCCCGAATGCTGGCCCAACTGGCGACGGAAACGGGCCTGTTCATTACTGCCACAACTGGCTTTCACCGTCAGGTCTACTATCCGCCGGATCACTGGCTGTGGTCGGCGACGGTGGAAGCCACGGCGGCATATTTCGTCGAAGAACTGACGCAGGGCACACGCGAAAGCGGTGGGCGTGTCCGCGCCGCGACGATCAAAGTGGGCTATGAGGGCGTCATCGAGGGACAGACCCGCGTCCTGATGGAAGCTGCCGCCGATGCTGCCCGGCAGACCGGCGCGGTCATCCTGTTCCACACTGAGCGCGGCAGAAACGTGGAGGCGCTGCTGTCGTTTTTTGGCGAGCGGGGCGTGCCCCCGGAGCGGCTGTACATCTGCCATGTGGACAAACGGCCCGACTTCGGGCTGCACCGCGAGCTGGCGGAGGCCGGGGCGCTGCTCGGCTACGATACCTTTGTACGGCCTAAATACGATCCGGAGCACGGCGTCTGGCCGCTGCTGCGGCGGATGGTCGCGGCAGGGCTGGCAGGCAGCATCGCCATTGGCCTTGACCTGGCGCTGCCGGAGATGTGGCGGCATTACGGCGGCGGGCCGGGGCTGCTGGCACTGCCGGAACGGATCATCCCCCGTCTGCGTCAGGAAGGCTTTGACCGGCCAACTATTGCGCGGCTGACGGGCCAGAATGTGGCCCGGCGTCTGGTCTGGCGGATGCCGGAAGATCAGGAGTGAGAACGTCAAATGACAGCGCAGGTGAGTTCGCTGGAACCGTGCACGGTTCCTACCATGTATTTTGTCGGTGTGACGACGGGCCGGTCGTCCATTATGAAGGTCTTTCCCCGCTGGTCGGAGATTCTGGGGCTGGGCGCGGTGTTGAAAGGCTACGACGCCCCGATTCATGCGCCGGAGGACGTCTATAGAACCATTGTGCAGCATATCAAAACCGATCCGCTGGCCATGGGGGCGCTGGTCACCACGCACAAGATCGACCTGCTGGAAGCAACACGCGATCTGTTCGATTACCTCGATCCCTACGCCGAACTGTGCGGTGAGATTTCCTGCATTGCCAAACGTGACGGGCGGCTGGAAGGCTACGCCAAAGACCCGATCACGTCCGGTCTGGCCTGGCAGGCATTTGTGCCACCGGGGCACTGGGGACGCACGGGCGGGCATGTGCTGTGCCTGGGCGCGGGCGGTTCTGCCGTCGCTATCAGTGTCTACGTGGCGGGCCTGCCCGATCCTGCTGACCGCCCGCGCAAATTCATTGCCGTCAACCGCTCGCAGCCGCGGCTGGACAAACTGCGTGCTGTTCATGAGAAGCTGGATACCGATATCACGTTCGAATATATCTGCAACGAAGACCCCCGGCGCAATGACGAGTTGATGGCCGCACTCCCACGCGGCTCGATGGTGATCAATGCGACGGGGATGGGCAAGGATCGGCCCGGATCGCCGGTGACCGATGACGGCCTCTTTCCGCAGGATGGGCTGGTGTGGGAATTGAATTACCGGGGCGAGCTGGATTTCCTGCATCAGGCGGAGCGGCAGGCGGCAGCACGCAGCCTGACCATCGAAGATGGCTGGGTGTACTTCCTGCACGGCTGGAGCCAGGTGATCGCGGAGGTGTTCCACCTGGAGCTGACGCCGGAGCTTTTCACCCGGCTGGACGAGGCGGCCTCCGACCTGCGTCCCTCATGAGACACCCTGGCAGCGTGGCGCTCAATTGCTCCGGCGCTGCCAGGCCAGCAGCCACCACTCGGCCAGCGCGGCCAGCCCATACAGGGCCAGTGCCAGCGCGGAGAGTGCCAGCACGGCGACGATCATCAGCGGTGTATCAAAGACGCCGCGCGATGAGTTGACCAGAAAGCCCAGCCCGGCCCGCGCGCTGACAAATTCACCCACCACCGCCCCGATCACGGCCAGGGTGGCGCTGACCTTCAGCCCGCCCATCAGCACCGGCAGGGCGGCGGGTATCTCCAGATGACGCAGAGTCTGCCAGCGCGACGCTTCCAGGGCGCGCATCAGGTCGCGCAGGTCCGGTGGCACGCTGCGAACGCCGACGATCGTGTTAACCAGCATGGGGAAAAAGACGATCAGGGCGCAGATGACCACTTTGCTGGTCAGCCCGGAGCCAAACCAGATGACCAGCAGCGGGGCGATGGCGATCACCGGTACGGCCTGCAGGGCCACCACATAGGGCGTCAGTATCTGTGCCAGAACGGTGCTCCTGGCGATGAGATATCCCAGGACGACGGCCCCGCCTGTCCCGACGGCCAGCCCCGGCAGCACCTCCTGCAGCGTGACCAGCGTATGGTGCCACAGCGTCCCGTCTGCGATGACGGCCAGCAGCTTGCTCCCGACGTCGGCAGGCGCGGGGATGAGGAAGGGGGGATACGCGCCGCTGCGGTACAGCAGCTCCCAGGCCAGTACCAGGGCAGTGCCGAGTATGGGAGGGAGCAGCAGTTGCTGCCAGTAAGAATGATGCCGATGATTCATTGTGTAAGGGCCTTATTCTGCGGGGCATTTGCTTAAGTATAGCAACCTACCGGGAATCTGTGCTACTATCGGGGGCGGTGAGTGATGTGGATGCAGTGAATTGTGAGCGTGTGTGGGTATGAGCAAACTGGGTGTACAGGTTGTTGCGCGGGGCGAATGGGATCGCATCATTGCGGCGCAGCCCCGGGTCATGGTTGTGCTGGATGATCTCGAAGGATTGAAAAGTCTGCACGAGGCGCTGGAAGACCGCTGTCTGCTGGTGGCGGGCACAACACGCCTGGGGACGGACTGGGAAGCATTCTGGCACGGCCCT
>JALSTC010000038.1 GCA_026983935.1 Ardenticatenia bacterium | reverse complement strand
TGTACCAGGGGGGGCTGTCCTATATGTGGTACAGCGTCTCAGACACGGCAGAACACGGCGGCTATACGGCTGGCGACCGCATCGTCACCGATGAAACACGCGAGGAAATGGCCGGCATTCTCGCCGACATTCAGGATGGCAGCTATGCCCGCAAATGGATCGAAGAGAACGAGAAGGGGCGTCCCTGGTTCAACCAGCGCCGCCAGCAGGAACGTGAGCATCTCATCGAAAAAGTCGGCAAAGAACTGCGCAACATGATGCCATTCCTGGATGCCAAGCAAGTTGAATGATGCAAACAGCGCGGGCAGCAGCACACAGAAAGGGGGTGATTCGATGCCAGATGACGGCCTTAGTGAGCTAAACGTCATTTATCGCCTGGAACAAAATTGGCAGCAGAAAGGATCATCCCCATCATGGCTGAAAATAACGAAGGAAACACCGTGAGCGAATCTGAGGTAGACGTTGTACGAATTTTCGATACAACCCTCCGTGACGGCGAGCAGTCTCCCGGGGCAAGCCTGACCAGTGCCGAAAAACTGGAGATTGCCCGCCAACTGGCGCGGCTTGGCGTAGACATCATTGAAGCAGGATTCCCCGCTGCCAGCCCCGACGATCTCAAGGCCGTGCAGCGCATAGCGCAAGAAGTCGGCACACAGGACGGCCCCGTCATCGCCGGTCTGGCCCGTGCGCACAAAAGCGACATTGACAAGGCGTGGGAAGCCGTTCAATATGCTGCCAAGCCGCGCATTCATACCTTCCTGGCGACATCGGATATTCACATGGAGCGCAAGCTGCGCATGACACGCGAGGAAGTGAAAGCTCGTGTGCGGGAGATGGTGAGCTACGCCAAAGCCTACTGTGACGACATCGAATTCAGTCCGGAAGACGCAGGCCGCTCTGATCCGGATTTCCTGATCGAAGTACTGACCATCGCCATCGAAGCAGGCGCGACTACGCTCAATATACCGGATACGGTGGGCTACACAACGCCAGATGAGTACTACGCACTGATGCACAGGCTGATCACGGAAACACCCGGCAGCGATCAGGTCATCTGGTCGGTGCACTGCCATGATGACCTGGGCATGGCTACAGCCAACACACTCGCCGGAATCCGTGCCGGGGCGCGGCAGGCAGAAGTGACCGTCAATGGCATTGGCGAACGCGCCGGGAACACCAGCCTGGAAGAAGTGGTGATGGCCCTGCACACCCGCCGCCCCTACTACCACCTGGATACCAACATTGACACTACGCAGATCATCCGCACAAGTCGTATGGTCAGCAACTATACAGGCATGACGGTGCAGCCAAATAAAGCCATTGTCGGCAGCAATGCTTTTGCCCATGAGGCAGGCATCCACCAGGATGGGATGCTGAAGGATCAGCGCACCTATGAAATCATGACCCCGGAAACGGTTGGCCTGAATCAAAGTCGTCTGGTGCTGGGCAAACACAGCGGACGCCATGCCTTCCGCGTTCGGCTGGAAGAACTCGGCTTCACCCTGAGCGATGATGAACTGCAAACGGCTTTCAAGCGGTTCAAAGAGCTGGCCGACAAAAAGAAAACCGTCACCGATGCCGACCTGGAGGCGCTGGTTGCCGACGAACTCTATGGCCCGCAGGAAGTCTACAGCCTGCTTGATTTGCAGGTTGCCTGTGGAAGGCCCGGCATGCCCACAGCTACAGTTCGGCTGCGCGGGCCGGATGGCACAGTACAGACCGTTCCGGCCATCGGCACCGGCCCGGTAGATGCAGCCTTCCGGGCAATTGACAGCATTATCCAGGCCCCCAACACC
This sequence comes from Ardenticatenia bacterium, assembly GCA_026983935.1. GTDB lineage: Bacteria > Chloroflexota > Anaerolineae > Aggregatilineales > Ch27 > JALSTC01. Next base: position 3,696 of record JALSTC010000038.1, on the reverse strand, counting down.
CTGATTGAATACAGCGTGCACAGCATCACCGAGGGCATTGATGCCATGGGCGAAGTGACAGTCCGCATCACAGCAGAAAATGGCAGCACCCGGACGTTCGGCGGTTACGGCGCAGATACAGACATTATCATGGCAAGTGCAAAGGCTTATCTGGCAGCCGTGAATCGAATGCTAATCGTCAAAGGCGGCAGACATGGCCGCCCGGAAGGTCAGGCAGCGACCATACAGGCGTTGGCTTGAAAATCACAAAGTATTTCTGAAGGAGAATACCATGGCTACCGAAAACACATCTGGCTCCGTTGATTCGCACAGCCAGCAGGATATCTTTCCGCCCTTTCCGGCGCCGCGCGTGTGGCACTTCGGGGGAGAGGGACAGGCATGGTCTGGCTCAGTACATGACGAAAGTACTGCTGACTTCATGCCCGACCAGAATCCCATTGACATCACCATTATCAGCCAGCGCAAGTTCCGGTAGGCCGGGCGACCCTTTCGTACTGTTCTGCAAACGGGGGAGCCAGGCGCTCCCCCGGAATTTTGTCTGACGAATTTCGCAAGGATTGTTCATCATGACCTCTTCACCACCGCGCACACTCTTTGACAAAGTCTGGGATGCACATGTCGTCACGCCGCAGCAGGACGACACCCCGGCCACACTCTACATTGACCTGCATCTTGTTCACGAAGTAACCTCTCCCCAGGCATTCTCCCAGTTGCGGGAACGCGGCCTGCGCGTTCGCCGTCCGGACCACACGCTGGCCACCATGGACCACAGCACCCCCACCCTGCCCCGCAATGCAAAGGGGATTATTCCCATTCTGGACGCCATGGCTGCTGCCCAACTGGAACAGCTCAAGCAAAACTGCGACGAGTTCGGCATCCCCGTATACGAACTTGGCAGCGAAAATCAGGGAATCGTCCACGTGATCGGCCCGGAACAAGGGCTGACACAGCCAGGAATGACCATCGTTTGCGGCGACAGCCATACCAGCACGCATGGGGCCTTTGGGGCGCTCGCCTTTGGCATCGGCACCAGCGAAGTTGCCCATGTTCTGGCGACTCAGTGCCTCCTGCAGTCCAGACCCAAAACTTTCGAGATTCGCGTGGATGGACGGCTAAAGCCGGGTGTCACGGCCAAAGACATTATTCTGGCGGTTATTGCCAGGATTGGCATAGACGGCGGCACAGGGCACGTTTTCGAGTATACAGGCGAAGCCATTCGCAGCCTGAACATGGAAGGCCGCATGACGATCTGTAACATGTCCATTGAAGGGGGTGCACGGGCAGGCATGGTTGCCCCGGATGACACGACTTTCGAGTACGTGGCCGGGCGTCCCTATGCGCCCCAGGGCCAGGCCTGGGACAACGCCGTAAGAACATGGCGGCAGCTTCCTACTGACGAAGGCGCGTCCTACGACCGCAGCATCACGCTGAACGCCAGTACCCTGGAACCAATGATCACTTATGGCACAAATCCGGGTATGGGCATCCCTATCAGTGAGCGTATCCCTGACCCAGCTTCCATAGGAGACCTCAGCCAACGGCAGGCGCTCGAAAAGGCCCTCAACTACATGGCCTTGAAACCCGGGCAACCGCTGCTCGGCCAGAAGGTTGATGTCGTGTTTATTGGTAGCTGCACAAACTCGCGGATTTCCGATCTGCGTGCAGCGGCGCAGGTGCTGCGTGGCCGCCGCGTGGCGGACGGCATTCGGATGCTGGTTGTGCCAGGATCACAAAGAGTCAAGCGGCAGGCCGAAGCCGAAGGGCTGGACAAAATTTTCCGGGAAGCTGGTGCAGAATGGCGGGAAGCAGGCTGCTCCATGTGCATCGCCATGAACGGCGATCAACTCCAGCCCGGTCAGTATGCCATCAGCACGAGCAACCGCAATTTCGAAGGTCGGCAGGGTAAAGGTGGGCGCACGTTCCTTGCCAGCCCCCTGACAGCCGCTGCAGCGGCCGTCACTGGACGAATCACCGACGCGAGGGAGATGTTCTAAAATGCCAGCATTTACCACACTGACCGGCACGATGGTGCCGCTACCCATCGAAAATATCGATACCGACCAGATCATCCCGGCCCGTTTTCTGAAAACAACGGATAAAACAGGTCTGGGGAATAACCTGTTTGCCGACTGGCGCTATGATGACGACGGTAATCCGCGCCCGGACTTCCCGCTCAACCAGCCCCAATATCAGGGAGCACAAATCCTGCTGGCGGGCGACAACTTCGGCTGTGGCAGTTCTCGCGAACATGCCCCCTGGGCATTGATCGGCTATGGATTGCGGGCCATCATCAGCACGCGCTTTGCAGATATCTTCCGTAACAATGCCCTGAAAAATGGACTGCTGCCGGTCACCGTTGACCAGGCGACATTGCAGCAGCTCTTCAGCCTGAGTACGGAAGACCCGGCAACCGCCATCACTATTGATCTGGCCTCACAAACCGTCACACTGCCAGACGGGCGCACCCTCTCATTCCCAATTGACGGCTTTGCCAGGTACTGCCTGTTGAACGGCGTTGATCAGCTCGGCTACCTGATGCAGCAAATGCCCCAGATCGAAGCGTATGAACGCACACATCCCGACCGTGTAAACACCCTCCAGCCGCAATAATCAAGTCATCCTGTTGAAAGGAGAAGCCTCATGACAACCGTTGCAGTCTATGACACCACGCTGAGAGATGGCACACAGAGCGAAGGTATTTCACTTTCCGTTGAGGATAAGCTCAAGATCGCCCGCCTGCTGGATGAACTGGGCGTGGCTTACATCGAAGGCGGCTGGCCGGGGTCCAACCCCAAGGACGCTGAATTCTTTCGCCGCGCCAGGGAAATCCCGTTCAGGCATGCAAAACTGGCCGCATTTGGTATGACCTGCCGTGTGGGCAGCCAGCCGGAAGGCGACCCCAATATCAAGGCCCTGCTGGACTCCGAAACGCCGGTAGTCACAGTCGTCGGTAAGACGTCCATGCTGCACGTTGAAGAAGTGCTGCGCACGACGCCGGAAGAGAACCTCCGCATTATCCGGGAAAGCCTGCGCTACCTCAAAGAACAGGGCAAGGAGGTCATTTACGATGCCGAACATTTCTTTGATGGTTACAAGTTGAATGCCGACTACTCACTGGCCACCCTGCAGGCGGCAGTCGACGGTGGGGCGGACGTCGTCGTACTCTGCGATACCAACGGTGGCTCCATGTACTGGGAAGTGGAAGCGATCACGGCAGAAGTCGTCAAAGCCCTGCCCGGCGCAGCGCTCGGCATTCACGCCCACAATGACGGTGAACTGGGCGTCGCCAACAGCCTCGCTGCTATTCGGCAGGGAGTGTATCACGTCCAGGGAACCATCAACGGCTACGGCGAACGCTGTGGCAATGCCAACCTGTGCTCGATCATTCCCGACCTCGAACTCAAGATGGGAATGCAGTGCCTGCCCGATGGCTATCTGCGCAAATTAAGCCATCTCTCGCGTACGGTTGCCGAGATCGCCAACATGGCCCCGAACACGCATCAGCCCTATGTCGGCAAAAGTGCATTCGCCCATAAAGGCGGCATTCATGTGGCTGCTATGCGCCGCACGGTAGAAAGCTACCAGCATATTGATCCGACGCTGGTAGGCAACGAGATGCGCTTCTTGCTTTCCGATCTCTCCGGACGCGGCAATGTGCTCTATGAAGCTGAAAAACTGGGCATGAACCTCTCCTCG
>JALSTC010000037.1 GCA_026983935.1 Ardenticatenia bacterium | reverse complement strand
GGGTATGCACGCTGTGATCATGGCAATGTGGGGGGCATAAAAAGCGCGGATGTCGCTCCCCCGACACTCGCTTTGCAGGAAGGGCCGTCTTTCTCAACCGCCGATACCCGGCACATCAGCATGTACGGCGCTACTATTCCCGCGCGAAATGCGCCACGCACTCGATGTGGTAGGTCTGCGGGAACATATCCACCGGCTGCACGCTCAGCAGCCGGTAGCCCTGCCGCTGGAGCCGCTTCACATCGCGGGCCAGCGTGCCCGGATCACAGCTCACGTAAACCAGCGTCGGCGGCGCGAGTTCGGCCAGCGCCGCGATCACGTCCGGCTCCAGCCCGGCGCGCGGTGGGTCCACCACGGCGGCGTCATATGGCGCAGCGCCTTCTTCGATCAGGCCGCGCAGCACCGGCCCCACGCCGCCCTCGAACAAATCCACGTGCTCGAATTCGGCCAGATTCTCGTCGGCATCGGTTACGGCTGGCGGGTAGCTCTCGACGACGGTCACCAGCGCCGCACGCTCCGCAATGAAGGCGGAGAACAATCCCACCCCGGCGTAGAGATCGAGCACGGCCTCGTTTCCCTGTAGATTGAGCCGCTCCAGCACCAGATCAACCAGAATCGCCGCCACCGGCAGGTTGACCTGGAAGAAGCCGCCTGCCGTCACGCGGAAGTAGCGCCCTTTGACCTCATAGATCGTATGCGCGGAGCCGATCAGGTTGACCGGTTCATTGTCGCTGAGCAGCAGGTTGACGCTGACCGGCATGTCTACTTCCAGCTCCGGGGCCAGGTCATCCGCCGTGCTGAGGATGAGCATCCCGCTGCCGTCGCTGCCGACCTGCACGCGCACCTGCTCGATGCCGCTGAAATCCATGTCCAGCGAGTCCAGCAGGGCCATTGCCGCCGGATGCAGGATGTAGCACCGTTCGATCGGTTCGATGCGGGGCGGGTCAGTGCTGACGAAGCCCAGCCGCCCGTCTGGCGCGACGTGGAAAGCGGCACGTGAGCGGTAGCCCCAGGGTTCCGGACTGGGGATCGTCTGTCGGACGCGGCGCTCCGCTTTCCGGACGCCGCCGATGCGCTTGATCTGGTCAACGACGACCTCGCGCTTGTAGCGCAGTTGGGCGGCGTAGGCGATGTGCTGAAGCTGGCAGCCGCCGCAGCGTCCCGGCCCGAAGTGCGGGCACTGCGGCGTGACGCGATCCGGCGATGCTTTGAGCAGTGCGACGCCTTCCGCGTGGGCGTAGCTGCGTTTGTCCTCCACAATACGGGCGGTGATGCGCTCGCCGGGGATGGCATAGGGCACGAAGATCATGCGTCCGTGATGCCGTCCCATGGCCTTGCCGCCGTGCCCCATCGCCGTCAGCTCGAGTTCGATCAGGTTGTCTTTGGCCATGTGGTGTCTTCCTCCGGCAGGGAGTATAGCGCATCGGCGCGGTTTGCGGTCGGCGTTATAATGAGGCCAGCAGCCCGTGACAGTCGTCGGGTGGTCATGAAAAGGCGTGCGCTTCGACCTGATGGCGAGGGGAAGAGGGTGGCCGTGTTCCATTGCCTGCGATTGAAATCCCAGGCTCAGGAGGAAAAAGTCCGGTTCAAACCGGACTCATGGGCCGGCGATCAGACCACGCGGAGTCCAGATTCATCTGGGCTTTTCCTGCTCAGCCCTGGAATGCATTCCGGGGCATGTGAGGCGTGCGCGTTTCATCACCGGAGTGAAACACGCCCATGAAAATCAATCGTTCACCATCTGCCGTACACCATGCAAAAACGCTTTCCGACCATCCCCCGCTGCATCCCGGCCTCTACCGGCTGAAGCGTGCCCTGGCCGGGCTGGGGCTGGCGCTGATCGGCGTGGCGCTGCTGGGCGGTCTGCTGCTGATGCTGGGCGGCTACCCGGCATCACTCCTGCCGCTGATCATGGTCTTCACCCTCCTGCTGAGCCTGCCGCTGTGGGTCGGGACGGCGCTCAACCCGCCGGTCACGGCCACCGAGGACGGCCTGATCGTGCGCCCGATGTTCGGGCGGGTGCAGTTTGTGCCCTGGGACGCCATCCGCGCCATCAGGCCGCATCCCCTGCTGGCCACCGATGAGGGGTTGGAGCGGCTGCTGTTCGGGCGGCGGGCTGTGCAGGGCCGGGAGGGTGTGCTGGTGGTGGTGAGGGGAGCGCTGCCGGTCCGCTTTCGGCTGGCCGCCTGGATCGGTGGGCTGGGCAATGTGGCCGTGTTCGGCATCAGCCGGGCCACGCATCGGGACTATCAGCGCCTGCTGCGAATCATCCAGCGGCGGGCATCGCTTGTTGAGCAGTAGAAAAGAGAGGGGCAGAGACAATGGCGACGATAACCACACGCGGTACATGCAGTTTTTGCGGGGAGTCGTTTTCACAGCGCGGCATGGGCAGGCATTTAATTGCCTGCAAGGCCCGCAAAGCCGCCATGCAGGAGCCGCTCGGTGTTGGCAGGAGTCAGCCCCGCACAACGACGATCTACCACCTCAAGATCGCGGGCACATATCTGCCGTACTACTGGATGCACATCGAGATTCCCGGCGACAAAACGCTGCAGTTCCTGGATTCGTTTCTGCGGGATATCTGGCTGGAATGCTGCGGCCATCTGAGCGCCTTTATCATCAACGGTGTGCACTATATGTCCATGCGCTTCGAGGATTATCCTGAGGACAAAGATATGAAAGTGCGCCTGCATGAGGTGCTCTCGCCGGGGCTGACGTTCGAGCATCAGTACGACTTCGGCACGACAACGTACCTCACGCTGAAGGTCATCGGCGAGCGCGAAGGCCAGGTGATCGGGCGGGATGTGCTCCACGTCATGGCCCGCAACGATCCCCCGGAACAGCCGTGTGATGTCTGCGGCAAACCGGCCCGGTGGATCTGCTCACTGTGCCTCTGGGATTGGGAGAGCGAGGAAACCCGGCTGTGTGACGACTGTGCGTCCCGCCATGCCTGCGGTGAGGATATGCTGCTGCCGGTTGCCAATTCTCCTCGCGTCGGCGTGTGCGGCTACATCGGGTGAGGGCGGCGGCGTGGCCACGAAAGGTCTTCCCGGCTCGCGGCGTCATAACTGCAGGAAGGTTGTAGAAGACGCAGCGAGTAGAGAGGGTTGTTATGCTCGTCAATGAGTCCCTGACCACCGCGCACTGGCTTGCCATCATGCGCATCATCATCGGCCTGTGGTGGATCAAGAGCGTGCTGCACAAGGAATACCCGAAATTCGTCAAGACCGGCATGATGAACTGGACACTCTCACTGCTGGATAACCATCCCGTCCCGGCGTTTGCCGCTGTCATCCGCCGCATCATCACCTTCAATCCCACTGTTTTCCCCTATCTGGTCGTGTTGGGTGAGGCCTCCGTCGGCATCGGGCTGACGCTGGGCTTCCTGACGCCGCTGGCGGCGCTGGTCGGCCTGCTGCTCAATATCAACTACCTGCTTACGGCGGGCGTCAAACCCAGAGATATCAGTGTCAATCCGTGCTTCCGTGTGGATCAGGGCCAGAATGTGGCGATGATCGCGGCGGAGATCGTGATCTTTGCCGCCGGGGCGTGGAGTGTGTGGAGCCTGGACGCCGCCCTGGGGCTGTTTACCCTGTAGCCAACCGGAGGCGGCACATTCGCCGCCGCTGACCGCTGTCTTTGATAAGGAGCCGTTCATGACTTTGCCCGATCTTTCCAACTGGGATGATACCCGCAATGCCCTGCACCAGTCATTGCAGGTGCTGCGTGCCGCGCGGCTGCTGGGCGTGGAGCCGCTGCCCAATGAGCTGGAATACAGCACCATCCCCACGCCGACCGGTGCGTCCACCGGCCCGCTGAATTTCGGCGGTGAACTGCGGCTGGACTTCGTACAGGCCGCCGTGATCTATGCGCGGGACGGCGCGGAAGTCTTCCGCGTGGTGCTGGACGGGCACAGCCAGACGTCGCTGTTTGATGCGGTCTTTGCCGAATTCGAGCGGGTGGGTCACCGCCTGATGCCGGATCGCAAGAAGATCACGGAGACCGTGCCGTTCGCTCTCGACAAAACGCAGGCCGCCACTTACGCCGGGGTGATGTGGCGCATGTACGGCATCCTGGCCCGCGTCAAGGCCCATTTCTACGGCCCGCAGACGCCGCTGGTGCTGTGGCCGCATGGCTTCGATCTCTCCACCGTCTGGTTTGTGGACGGCATGGACGAACACAGAGACCCGCAGATGAACTTTGGCTTTTCGCCGGGGACGCCGGACATCGGCCAGCCGTATTTCTACTTCTACGCCTGGCCCGTGCCGGGGGGCCTGCCGGACAGGCTGCCGCCGCTGATCAACTGGAACAGTGACTGGTCCACGCCGGGCGGCTTCATTCGCTATGATCAGTTCGCCGGGCACGACGACCCCGATACGCTGGTCATGGACGCGCTGGTGGGAGCCTACAATGTCGCCTCAGGCATGTTGAAGGCCGGGGCGGCGGGGTAGCGCCGGGCAAAGACGCGCCGGGTTTTCGAGTTTCGCCGGGTGACGTGGTAAGATTCACGCGCCCGGCTTTGTGATCCGGGCATCCCGACCGTACCGGATGCACCTGTCTCGCTCGCACGCCCCGGATGGAGCGTCATGCCGGAACAACTTAAACCTCAGAACTCAAAACTCAAGACTTCTCTGATCATGACCGTCTACAATGAAGGCGAATCGATCCGGGCCGTGATGGAATCGCTCATCGCCCAGACGCGCCAGCCGGATGAGGTCATCATCGTGGACGGCGGTTCCAGTGACGACACCGTCGCCATCATGCGGGAGTATGAGGGCCGCCTGCCGCTGACCGTGATCGAGCGTCCGGGCTGCAATATTTCCGAGGGGCGCAATATCGCCATTCGGGCCGCCAGCGGCGACGTGATCGCGGCGACCGACGCCGGGGTGCGGCTGCCGCCGGACTGGCTGGAACACATCACCGCGCCGTTTGAGGAAAACCCGGCGGCGCAGGTCTCGGCGGGCTTTTTCCATGCCGATCCGCGCACGCCGTTTGAGGTGGCGATGGGGGCAGCCGTCCTGCCGCTGGCCGACGAGATCGATCCGGGCAGTTTTCTACCTTCCAGCCGCAGCGTGGCCTTCCGTAAAGCGGCATGGCAGGCCGTCGGCGGCTATCCGGAATGGATTGACTTTTGCGAAGACCTGATCTTTGACCTCAACCTGCAGACGCGCTTTGCGCCGTTTGCCTGGGCACCGGAGGCCGCCGTCGCCTTTCGGCCACGCGGCAGCCTGCGGGCCTTCTGGCGGCAGTACTACCAGTACGCACGCGGCGACGGCAAGGCCGACCTGTGGCGCAGGCGGCACGCCGCCCGCTACCTGACCTATCTCGTCGCCGTCCCGCTGATCTTCCTGCTGGGCGCGTCATGGGGGCCGCTGTGGTGGGGTCTGTATCTGATCGGCGGCGCGGTGTATCTGCGTGCGCCGTACCGCCGCCTGCCGACCGTCTGGGGCTGGTACCGCGGTGAGCGCCCGCCGACATGGCGCGACCGGCTGGCCGCGCTGCT
>JALSTC010000036.1 GCA_026983935.1 Ardenticatenia bacterium | reverse complement strand
CGGCACACTCACCCAGTTCATCACCTGGGCAGCGGGCGGCGTCGCGTTATACAGCATCGCTTCTCGCAGGCTGATCGGCCCCCGGTAATGTCCGTCCAGATTACGGGCTTCATAAGTGCCACCGGAAGGCTGACTGTAGCTCAGCGGCACGTCAAGGGTCATCGTTGCCGGTGTGTAGCCCTGAGCAAAAGCTGTCAGATAAATATAGGGCCGGATCATGCTGCCGGGCTGATAGCCCCGCTCAACCGAATCAATATGGCCGCCGATGGCCTCATTCCAGTAATCTACACTGCCGACATATGCCAGCACTTCACCCGTCTCTGGCCGCACAACCACCACCGCCCCGTTGCTGACATCATGGGGCACGCCAACATCCGCCGCCTCCAGCGGCGGCAGCCAGTCAGCGGCAGTGCATGGCTCACCAATAGCGGTGGCATAGACAAAGGATGGATCCACGCCGCCCAGCCGTGTGATCTGCGTGCGCAGCACACATTCAGCCTGATACTGCAAATCCAGGTCAAGCGAGGTCGTGATGCGCAGGCCGCCCCCCGCCACCAGACGCGGGCCGTCATAACCCGCTTCATTGAGCACGGATTCCGCCTGACGGCGGGCCAGCAGCGCAAAATGCGGCGCGACTGCGTCCGTTGGGGCCAGCGGGCGGGTCACATCCAGCCGTACACTGGCGGCCTCGGCTTCATCCGGCCCGATCATGGCATAGGCCGTCATCGCGTCGAGCACCACTTCCTGCCGCTGGTGAGCCTGATCCGGCTGATCGAAGGGATTTCTTGCCGGGAAGGCGGGGATTCCGGCCAGCAGTGCCGCCTCACCCAGCGTGAGATCAGCAGCGCTTTTGCCCAGATACAGGCGGGCGGCAGCCTCGATGCCATACGCGCCGTTGCCATACAGCGCCGTATTGAGATACCAGCCCAGCAGTTCCTCGCGTGTAAACCGCCGTCGCAGTTCCATGATCAAAATCGTGTCGGTCAGCGTACGGTTGGCGTCGTCCAGCGGCATTTCGTTCAGGGGAACCAGCACATGCTGTGTCAGATAAAGCAAAATCGGATCATTCAAACGCATCTCGCCGGAAATCAGGGTATCACCCAGTGCCTGCATCAGTTCCGGCAGTGAAAAACCGGGCCGATCAAAGAACGCCGCATCCTCAATGGCAATCGTCGCCTGCCAGACATAAGGCGGCAGGTCGTCCAGGGCAATCCAGGGTGTTTCGCCGTTCAGCGGATCGGTCACTCGATAGAGTACACGCCGTGCATCGCGATCCAGCAGCACCGTCGGCTGCTCACCTGCTACCGCCAGACGCACATCCTGCGGAGATACGGGAATCACATCGGCCACGTCCAGATAGGCAAACACGCCTGCCGCCAGCGCTCCGCCAATGCCCAGCACAATAACAGCCAGCACAATCACCACTGCGCTGATCCCGCCGTACAAGACCGGGCCGGGTTTTGCCTGCTGGCGGCGATGCCGCCGACGGCGAATGATCTGTGGAACCGAGCTCAAACTACCCTCCCTGTGCCGAGTCGTCCCCCTGCCAATTTCGGCTTAGCTTAGCATCTTGCCTGCCCCCCCGCCAATATCTTTTTTTGCAAAAACGGTGTATATTGAGAAAGAGTGGTTTTTCCAGTAAGCGCAGAGGGTGCATTGAGGGAGATGACAAGGTACACACAGCCACCCCGAATCGGATTGTATGTATAAGACAAGGAGAAGGTGCAATGTTACAGGCAAAATCCTACCGGTTATTGATCGTCCTGGTGCTCTGTCTGGGGGTATTTTCCGCCGCATACGCACAGGGCGGAATCACCCCGCCCTCGTTCAACGGCGGCAGCTTCGGCGGCCCCGGCATGGCTGGCGCTACCGGCAACGGAAGCGGCGGATTTTCCGCACACATCCCCTCCGGCGGCAGCCCTGGCGGTGGCATGGGAGGTGGCCTCGGCTCCGGTGGTATGGGTGGTAATCCCGGCTCTGGCGGGCCGGGTGGCGGTGCATTGGGTGGTGGTGCGTTGAGCGGCGGCGGCCTGGGAGCTGGCGCCGGCGCTGGCGCGGGGGGCGGACTGGGCAGCGGCTTCTTCTCCGGTGAACGCCCCGGCGCACCTTCCGGCCTGTTCACCGCTGGCGGAGCCGCCGCCCTGTTCGGCGGCGAAGGCGGCCTCATGGCCCAGCTCAACCAGATTCGCGAAGCCGGGATGTCCTGGGCAGAGTTCGGCGGATTTGGCAGCAGCGCGACAGGCGGCCCGCTGCCCATCATGGATGCCCTGGACAACCTGGACTCGCTGTGGGCATCTGCGCTGGATTCTGAAGCAGCAGCCGCATTGAGCGCAGAAATCAGCGCCGCCATCGCCGCGCAGGCGGAAGCCATCAGCCAGGGCACAGCCGAAGCGCAGGCCGCAGCCCAGGCTGCATATGATCAATTCTGGACGGATTACTATGCCGCTGTGGACGCCGCGGCTCAGGCCTATTTTGATCTGATGATGGAAGAAGCCGAAGCGCTGTACGAGGAAGCCGTGAATGCGGCAACAGCCGTCATTGATTACTACGATGAGTACGCCGAATGGTACATGACCTACTGCTACTACTACCCCTGGGACTGCTATCTGTACGCCTACAACACGCTGACGGGAGTCTATGAGAGTACAGAAGCAGCCAGCGAGCAGCCCGCCGGGACGATCACAATGGGTGAGGTAGAGGACAGCATGGCGACGTTGAGCACCATCGCCACCGAAACATTCGCCAGTTCCCCGGAAGCCTATGAAGCGATTGTGATCTTCGCCAACGATCAGCTCGGCACGACCGTCGAACCGCTTTATGCCGGGGCGATCACCGAGGAGCTTCTGGCATATCTGGGCTATATGCCAGACGAGATCGCCGCCTATGCCGCCCTGCTGACAAACGCCCAGGCCTACTGGGGGCTGCTCAACGGCGGCGTGGCGGGAGTCGCCATCGGTGACTGCACCGCTGCCGCGCCCTGCACGATTGACAATATGGCGCAGGCCCTGTCAGATGCTTCCGGGGGCATCTTCGCCCTCAACGTCGCCGCGCCAATGCCCGGCGACACTGCAGGGGCGCTCGATCTGATCACGACCGTCTATCCGGCGCTGAACGGCCTGTCATTCGCGCAGGTGATGGACACAGAGGCGGGCATGGCCTTTCTGGGAACGGCTTACAGCGTCGGCGCGAATGACAGCGGGCAGCCGCTCACCGTGGCCAAGCTGGTTTACGCGGGGGTAATACCTTCTTCGACGGGGCAGACCACCGTATACGCGCTGGTTGCGGTCGGCGAAGCACAAATTGAGGCATTCTACAGTCTGTTCCAGTAACCCATGACTGTCGTCAAGGGGGCCGTTTATCAAAGACGGCCCCTCTACGTTTTATCCCCGTCCCTCCCACTGCGCTGGAAACGCATACTGGTGCACAACGACCTGCTGCGGGAAGTACTGCACGACGTTATAGGCTGGTGGATAGTCATGATCGACCTGCGGCATTTCGTCCCAGGGCCGCCAGGCATACTGTGAAAAAGTGCTTGGCGCACAAACATAGGCAATCCCATTGCGGGCGATCTGGCAGCTCCGGTGAAGGTGGCCGTAAAATACGCCGCGCAGCCGTCCCCGCGCGGGCAGCAGCGCCTCATGCAGGGCCTCTCCATTATCCACGATCATGTTGGCGTCCAGCCAGGGCGATGCCATGTGGAACAGTGGATAGTGCAGCAACACGGTCAGCGGCGGGCCGTCCGTCTGTGCCTCTCTGCGGGCAAACTCCAACTGCACTTCGCTCAAGCGGCCCAGCGGATCGGGCACGGCATAGCTGTGCGCATCCAGCACCAGAAAATGCTCATCGCCGATATCAAACGTGTAATCCAGCGGCGCACCTGCCTCACCGGAGGGATGCACCGGCGCATCCAGGTAGGCCCGCATCAGTGCCGGGTCATCATGATTGCCACCGACGTAGTAGATCGGGACGGTCAGCCGCGCCAGCGCCTCCGCCGCCAGAGTATATGATGCCT
>JALSTC010000035.1 GCA_026983935.1 Ardenticatenia bacterium | reverse complement strand
TGGCCCTGACCCGGCACGCGCAGGCGATCGGGGCGCAGGCCGCAGCGGTGGTGACGCCGTATTACTACCGTTTCAGTGACGAGGCTCTGCTGCGTCACTATGAGCAGGTCGCCGCGCAGACACCCGATTTTCCCATCTACCTCTACAACATTCCCCAGTGTACGGGCAACGCCCTGTCCCTTGAGGTGATCGCGCAGATCACCGAACGCTGCCCCAACATCGTGGGCATGAAGGACAGCAGCGGATCGCTTAAGACGCTGGTTGGCAGCCTGTCGCTGCACGGCGGCACGTTCCACGCCATCAACGGCGATGACACGCTGATCCTGCCCGCTTTTGCCATGGGCATTGAGACCTGTGTTTCCGGCAATGCCAATGTGTTCCCGGAGCTGTTCGCCGCGCTGTATGAGGCCGCATGGCGCGGCGACCTGGATGGAGCCAGACGGCTGCAGAACCAGATCAATGCGGTAAGCCGTCTGATGGATTACGGTGATGCGGCGATGTTCAAGGCCATTCTGGCACGGCGCGGCCTGCCGGTGGGCAAGGCCCGGTCGCCGCTGCTGACGCCCACCGATGCTGTTGCTGCGGAGCGCTGGCGTGCGCTGAGCGCGCTGGAGTTGGATCTGCTTCCACTGTAAATCAGTCCGGGAAAGGAGGCTGCTATCGGAATGACCCGCTAAGGAACCGCAAAGACAACCCTGTACGTTCTTACCTTATTATGGAGGAAAGCAAGGTGAAAAAGCTCTTCTGGCGTATACTTCTGGCTTCGATGCTGGTGCTGCCGCTTGGCGGCCTGACGCTGGCCCAGGATGACGTGGTCACGATCGAATTCTGGGGCGGCTGGACCGGCCCGGACGGCGACATCATGGCCGATCTGGTAAACCAATGGAATGAGGAAAATCCCGGTATTCAGGTGAACCTGACGATTCAGCAGTGGTCGCCGCTCTTCGACGCTTTCGTTGTCTCGGCCAGCGCGGGCGAGTCGCCGGATATTCTGGCGATGCACCCGCAGGAAATGCCGCAGTTCGTGGAACTTGGCCTGCTGACACCGCTGGACGACGTGATCGAGGGGCTGGAAGCGATCAACCCTGACAACTATCCCGCCAGCGCATGGAATGCCAACATCTACCAGGGGGCGCTGTACGGGATTCCGCTCGACCTGCACATGCACGGCCTGTACTACAACCTCGATATCTTCGAGGAGGCCGGGATCGAAGCGCCGCCGGCCACCGGTGAGGAACTGCTTGAGATTGGCCGGATGCTCACCATTGATGAGAACGGCCTGCATCCGGGCGACGATGGCTTTGATCCGGACAACGTGGTGCAGTACGCGATCAACATGCACACCAACCACCACGCTTTCTTCCAATGGTGGTCGCTGTATAACCAGCTTGGCGGGCAGTTGATCTCCGAAGATGGTACGGAATGTGTGATGGACCTGGACAAGGCCGCCGAGGCCTGGCAGTTCCTGCAGGACCTGGTTTACGTGCACCACATCGCGCCGCAGGGCCAGACTGACTACGCGACCGACTTCCTCTCCGGGCGCACGGCCATGCTGATCGACGGCCCGTGGCGTATGCCCGCCCTTGAGGCTGCCGAAGAAGAGTCCGGCTTCCGCTGGGCATCCGCCCGCTATCCGCAGGTGTTCGATGAGCAGTATGCCGTGTGGGGCAGCTCGCACATCTTCACGCTGCCCGCGCTGGCTGACCCCGACAAGCAGGACGAGGCGCTGATGTTCCTGGAGTGGCTGGCGGCCAACTCGGCGGCCTGGGCCGAATCCGGGCAGCTCCCGGCCTTCCGCGCCGTGATGGAATCCGAGGAATTCCAGTCCATGTATGGGCGTGAGGCCTTCATTGAGATGATGCCTTACGAGGTGCTGTTCCCCAATACGCCCAAGTATTCGGAGATCTTCGCCTCCAACGCACCGACGCCGATGATGGTCATGGCGCAGAACATCATGCTGGAGCAGGCCGATCCGCGCACGGAAGTTGAAGCGGCCTGCGAGGCGATCACGTCCATCCTTGCCACGCCGTAACCTGTAGTTTGTCCGCATTCCGGTGGCTCGTCGTGCAGCAGGGCGATGAGCCACCGGTTATTTCCACTGCTGAGGAATACGCCATGCGCATTCTCCCCAGACCACGAACCGCAGCGGCAGAAGCATCCCGCCTGCGCTTCCGCCGTCAGTTGATACCCTATCTGTTCTTGCTGCCCTACCTGACGTTCTTCGTGCTGTTCCGGCTTGGCCCGGCGCTTGCCGGGATGGGCATTTCCTTCACCAAGTGGTCAATCGTCGGCGCTCCGGAATGGGTCGGCCTGAGCAACTATGAGGCGATGACGCGCGATCCGCGGCTGTCCGCCGCCGTGACAAATACACTGTTCTTCACCGGCCTGACCGTGCCGCTGCTGGTTGTGCTGGGGCTGGCGCTGGCCATGCTGATGAATCAGCCGCATCGGGGGCGGGCGCTGGGCCGGGTGGCGGTGTTCACGCCCTACGTGCTCATGTCCACAGTCGTCGGCGTGATCTGGACATGGCTGCTGGAAAAAGACTTCGGCCTGATCAATGTTTATCTGAGCCAGCTTGGCTTTGAGAAAGTCCCCTGGCTGGTTGACCAGAGCACGGCCATGTACGGCATCGTGCTGACCACGGTGTGGTGGACGGTGGGCTATAACATGGTGCTGTTCCTGGCCGGGCTGCAGGACATCCCGACGGAGTTATACGAAGCGGCGCGTATTGATGGGGCGAACGCCTGGCAGTTATTCCGCCGCATCACCCTGCCGCTGCTGGCCCCCACAACCTTCCTGGTGCTGATGCTGACGATCATCAATTCGTTCCAGGTCTTTGACCAGGTCTATGTGATGACTTCCGGCGGGCCGGGGACGGCCACCCTGACTCTGGTGCAGTACATCTACACAACGGCCTTCCAGTTCCGCAAGATGGGCTATGGCGCGGCAATCGCCTGCCTGCTCTTTGCGATTCTCATCATTTTCGCGCTGGTGCAGACGCGCGCCTACCGGCGCGGTGTGCGGGGAGTGGCGGCATGATCACACAGAAAGTTGTACGGTTGGCGGTCTGGTATGTTCTGCTGGCAGTGGTGATCATCTTCGCGCTTGCCCCCATCGTCTGGATGCTCTCCACGTCTTTCAAGCCGGAGTCGCAGATCACGACCCTGAACATCGAATGGATTCCGCGCACCTTCACCATGGAAAACTATGATGCGGTCTTCGAACGATTCGCCATCCTGCGCTGGACGCTGAACAGCGTCATCGTTTCCGTCGCTGCCACGCTGTTGGTGCTGCTGCTGGATTCGCTGGCGGGCTACGCGCTGGCGCGGATGGAATTTGCCGGGCGCAATCTGCTGTTCAGCATCATCCTCTCCATGCTGTTTGTGCCGCTGCAGATCACCGTCGTGCCGCTGTTCCTGATGTTCTCCAAAGTCAACCTGACCGACACCTATCTGGCGCTGATCCTGCCGGTGGGAGCCAACGTGACTGGCGTTTTCCTGATGCGCCAGTTCTTCCTGAACATCCCCTATGAGCTGGAAGATGCCGCGCGGGTGGACGGGGCCAGCGACCTGCGCATCTGGTGGTCGGTGGTGATGCCGCTGGCCCGGCCTGCCCTGACGGCGGTGGCGATCATCACCTTTCTTTCCACGTGGAACAGCTTTTTCTGGCCGCTGATCGCCACGCGCACCGACGCGGCGCGGACTCTGCCGGTGGGCATCGCGCAGTTCATGAGTCTGCGACCCGGACAGAGCCAGTCCGCGCAGGCTTATGGCCGCTCGATGGCAGGCGCGGTGCTCGCCGCGCTGCCGCCGATCCTGTTCTTCTTCGCCCTGCAGCGCTATTTCATCCAGGGCATCTCCATGTCCGGCCTGAAGGGGTGAGGACAGCAGCCCGACAAAACGCACGAATCGCGGCCCCCCGATCAACAGACCGGGCGGGCCGTGACGTTCTTCTGCGGGGTGTGGTATATTCTGGCGGAGAATCGGAGGTGAGGTATAGGTCGGTATCGTCACCCAGAGGCTGTTTGCAAGGGGTGTGATCGTGACGTTGCGCGGTGTGATCTTTGATATGGGCGGGACGTTGTTGAACTACCACCCGCCCGGAGCCGACGCCCGTTCCGGCTGGCAGGCAATGGAAAATATGGGCGCGGAAGGCCTGTACGGCTTTTTGCGCGAACGGGGATACGACCTGCCGCCGCCGGACGAAGCCCGCACGGCCAGTTTTGCCGTCATGGAGCGGCACTGGCGGCGCGTGGCGAGGGGCGAACCGGTCAACCCCCAGCTTGGCCCGATGCTGCGCGAAGTCATGGCTGCCTGGGGCATCCCGGAGAAGGCGATGGCCGATGGACTGGTGGACGATGCGATGGCCGCCTACGTGGCCCCTGTGCAGGCCTTTGTCACGCCGCTGGAAGGCGCGCAGGAGACGCTGGAAGCGCTGCAGGCACGCGGCCTGCGTCTGGGCCTGATCAGCAACACCGTCTGGCCGGGCGCGTTTCATCTGGCCGATCTCGACCGCTGGGGGCTGACGCCCTATCTGGAATGCACGCTGTTTTCCGCTGATGTCGGCCTGTGGAAGCCGGACAGGCGCATCTTCCATATGGCGCTGGAGGCCCTTGATCTGGCGGCGGACGAAGCCGCTTATGTCGGCGATCACCCCTATTTCGACGTATACGGCGCACAGCAGGCCGGTCTGAAGGGCATCTGGCTGCGCAGCGACGAATGGGAGGACTGGAAGCCGCAGGGGCTGACCATCGCCCCAGACGCAACGCTGAGCAGCCTGCCCGAGCTGCCCGACGCCATCGCGCCCTGGCTGTAACAGCGCAGAATCACGCCGGGGCTTTTGAACTTTTGCCCGGCAGGGGGTAGCATTACGGGGTCTGCCGGGGAGCTGCCTCCTCGATATTTCGGCAGGTACAATGTAAGCCAATGATCGCTGACGGCAAAACGTCAACACCAGTTTCAAAGGAGCAGGTAGTCTATGTCTAGTAAAACCCGCCAGCGCAAAGCGCAGCGCGAGCTACAGCGCAAGCGCCAGCAGCAGATGTACATCGTAATCGGCATCGTGATCGTCGCCATTGTGGCGGTAGTTCTTGTAGCGTTCTCGTCGCAGCCGCTGGCCGGGCCGGTGGATGCGGCCCTTGCCAACCGCTATGAAGGCATTGAGCGCGGCGTGACCGATGAGGGCTTCCCCGTGCTTGGCTCGCCGGATGCGCCGGTGGAGATCGCGGAGTATTCGGCCTTCACCTGTCCGCACTGCGCCGACTTCCATGATAATCAGTTCGCGCAGCTTCTGGATGATATTCGCGCCGGGCAGGTGCGCTTTGTCTACGTGCCCGTCAACCTCAGCCAGGGAACCGTCCCGGCGACGGCGGCCGGTTTCTGCGCTGCAGAGCAGGGGCGCTTCTGGGAGATGCATGACGCGCTGTTTGGCTGGCTGCGGCAGTACGGCGGCGCGGCCTATGCGCAGGCGCGGTTGATCGCCGGGGCGCAGGAGTTGGGCATGGACACGGATGCCTTTTCCGCCTGCCTGAATTCGGAAGAGACACGGCAGAAGATGGATGCGGCGGATACGGCGTTCGGCG
>JALSTC010000034.1 GCA_026983935.1 Ardenticatenia bacterium | reverse complement strand
ATGCCGTACAGCTTCAGCCGCCGCCCATCAAGCCGTGCACCCATGCCGAACTGCTTGAACAGGAAGCTGTTGAAGCGGCTGCGCCCCTTGAAACGCGGGTAGCCAGGCTTCTCGCCGGACTTGATGCGGCGGAAGAAGGCCTCAAAGGCCAGGTCCAACTGCTCAATAACGCTCTGTGCCGTCTGACTGAACATCTGATTGGCATAGGGAAAAAGGCGGCGATAGCGCTTTGCCAATTCGTAGAGTTCCGTCTTGCTGACAGAGCGTTTCTCAAGCTGGTAGGCGTACTTGCGCTCGGCCAGCGCCATGTTGTACAAGCCCCGGCAGGCTTCCAGTACACGCCGCAGGTTGGTTTCCTGAGACCGGGAGGGATAGAGGCGGTACTTGTACGTGCGGATCATCTTGCTCACGCCTGGGGCAATTCTATCAGATTGCAGCGTTCAAAGAAAGGATGGCGGCGTTTCATCCCCACGGCTAAAGCCGGGGGCTTTCGCGCCGATTTTTTGGTAAGCAGTCTCATACAACCACGCTGCCGATTTTACAGATCGCGTTCTTTAGCGACGATGAAGATCGCGTGGCCGGTCTGATCGTCGTTTGGATCAAAAGAGGCAAAGTTCGCATTCAAAACGTTCTGCACCTTGAATCCGGTGCGCTGCAGCAGCGTGCCCACCGCCTGCAGCGCGAAGCCGCGAATCACATGTGAGCCGTCCAGCCGCTGCCACTGCTGTTCACCGCCGCGCCGGAAGATAAGGTACGAACGTGCATTGGAGAACGTCTCAAAGCTGAACTGGCTGCGAACGACCAGAGTCAGGGCCTGCGGGTCGTCATGCAGCACCCGATCCCGGTTCCCCCACTGCTCCGCCAGCCCTCGGATGGTCACCAGATCGAACAGCAGCAGTTTACCAACAGCCAGCGCCCGGTTAGCAGCCTGAAAAACAGCCTCTAACTCACGAATACTGTGCAGCTCATTCAGCGTGTTCATGGCGAGCACAAGGTCATAATCCGTACCCACATCCAGATTGCGGATATCCTCCTGCCGCCAATCCACCGTGACACCCAGCGCCTCGGCCTGCTGCCTGGCCTGCTCAAGCATTTCCGCCGACCGGTCAACCGCCGTTATCCGAAAACCGTTCAGCGCAAACCAGCAACTGGCCTCACCGATTCCACAGCCAAGCTCCAGGATTCGACGCCCTAGCCAGCCCTCCGATTGAACCCTCTCAAAGAGGCGTGCCCGCAGTTGTTCACTCTCCTCGGCAAGGCCAGCCATCTTGTAGACATGCGCCAGAACCGCATAAACATCCGCCATCGTCGCTCCATTCTACTCCCGACAGAATACCAGCCACATCACAAAATTGCTGCACCTCATTGACGGATCAACTCCGCCGAACTGAAAATCTCCTGATACGGCAGTGAAAAGATCACCACGCTGTGCACCATACCCATGTCGAATTCCGCCGGCAGCCGGTAGTTCTGGCTGCCGACTGTGCCCTGCAGCGGCCCCCAGTCAAAGGCCAGATTATCCTGCCGGAGTTCCTCTGTTGTGCGCGGCGCGGGATGTGCAGAGAGAAACAGATGCAACTGCGGGCCGTTACGTACTTCGAAATCTTCCAGGCGAATGACCCAGCTCCCGTCCGCCAACTGGTACACTGTAACCGTACCACGTGCCCAGCGTACGGCATCAATTTCTGTGAATTCGCCAGTGGCGTAGACTTCTGGCCCCTGCATTTCCGGCATCGCCTGGTCAACCTCAGGCACAATGGTCGGATCGGCCAACCCCGCCGCAATCAATGCGTCGGCCAATGCACGGTCTTCCGCAGCGATCTGTTCAATCACCGGCTGCTCCTCCGGCGGCAGATCGGCCAGCCCCGGCAGCTCCTGGTTGACAGCCGCCTTATTGACCAGCGGCCACCACACCGGAAAAGCAAACAGCAGCAGCACAATAAAAGCACCAATCATCAAGAAAAACCAGCGTGTACGCATCTACCCTCTTTCCGCTGCGGCAGTGCCCTGGAACTATGATGCATGATCAGTTGGCGCGCCCACCTTGCCCTCAATCTTGCGCCCTCACACTATCGGCTGAGCACACACAAAACAACTATAGTATAATACAATGGTAGCGACATAAGAAACAGTGCACCCCTTACAACGATCCACTGTTTCGGATATCTACCATTATCACGTATCACGGATACATGTTCAATGACAAAAGGCGACCCTAACTTCCGGTGGCATCTTACGTGGGAAACTCTAACCACAGCGATGACCTGGCACTTTTGGGCGGGGATTATCGTCTCTCTATTGATCATCATTCTGATCATCATTTTCCGTCCAGTGTTGGACTGGCTGACATGGATAGCACTGCTGCCTGCCGTCTTGGGCTGGTTCCGGGGCAACCAGCATAGACCTGCGCAGGCGGCCCGGCCCGATTTGCCCGGCGCCGCCGATCGGGATTCTGCTGGCAAGACAGCCGAACCTTCGGAAATGGCCGGTGAGATGTCTCCGCAGGCACTGCAACATCAGGTTGAAAAACTGACCATGCTGCGGGAAATCACGCTGAGCACGGTCACCAAATTGAACCGTCAGGAACTGCTGAACGCCGTCATCGAAGCAATTACAGATGCGCTGGGTTTTGACCGCGCAATTATCCTTGTCCTTGACGAAGAGCGTGAAGCTCTCACTTTCGGCGCAGTCAGCCATCCCCTCTCCACACCAGAAGAGCAGTTTCAACTGGAGCAGTTGGAGATTCCCCTCTCCATCAGCGAGGACTTCGAACTGCTGAGGGACTGGATCGCCGGCAAATCTGTGTTGATCAGTGATGCGCAGGCACTTTACTATAAACGATATGGATGGGTCTTTGGGCTGCTGGAAATGACCAGCTTCTTCAGCGTACCGCTGCACATCGGCACTACGCTGCTCGGCGTTATCCTGGTAGACAATCACTTCACCAACCTGCCGATCAATGAAGAAGCACGCAGCCTGCTGGAGACATTCGGGGCCAACGTCAGCATTGCGCTGGACAATGCCCGCCTGTACCAGCTCACCGACGAGCAGTTGAGCAAGCACGTCAGAGAACTGGACATGATGCGTCAGGTCGACCGCGAACTCAACGAAGCGTTGAGCTGGGATCGCGTGCTGAGCCTGACGCTGGACTGGGCACTGCGCTTGACCAGTGCACACGCAGCGCTGCTGGCGCTTGTCGAGCAGGACACCGAAGAACTGCGCATCGTGGCAACTTACGGCCTGGATACGCCAGAAGAAGAGCTGCTCAATAAGCCTATACCGCTCAGTGAGGGCATCATAGGCCGGGTCGCCCGCTCCGGGCATCCGGTCATCATTCGTGACGTAACGAAAGACCCGGACTACGTCGCGCATTCCTCACAGACAAATTCATACCTGTGCATCCCCATCCGCCGCCGGGGGCGGGTTATCGCCGTGCTCGGACTGGAAAACCCTCGTGTTGGCGGCTTCACACCGGAGCACCTGGACTTTGCCGAACGCCTTGCAAATCGTGCCTCCGTTGCGCTGGACAACGCCCGCCTCTTTGAGGTCACGCAGCGCGAACGCGAAAAGCTCTCCAGCATTGTCGCTAACATCACCGATATCGTGATCGTGGTCGGCTTTGACCACCGCCTCGTGCTGCTAAACGAGGCCGCCGCTGCTGCCTTCCGCCTGCCGCCACAAGAGCAGTATACCGGTCGTCCCTTCGAAGAAGTTTTCTCATTCACGCCGCTGGAACCTATCGGCCAGCGGATGCGCGAGCGCGGCCAGCGAATGCCGTTCATGGAAGAAATCGTCCTCGATGAGCACCGCTACTTCCACACCAACGTCACCCCGAATGAACAGATCGGGTGGCTTATTGTCATGCATGACGTGACGCCCTTCAAAGAAACTGAACAACTCAAGAACGAACTGATCGCGACTGTCTCCCATGATCTGAAGAATCCGCTGAGCGTGATCAACGGCTACATCGAACTCCTGGCAATGTACAACGAATTGAGCGACCGCGGGCAGGAATTCATGCATATGATTCGCCGCTCAATCCGAAACATGCGCCAGTTGATCGACGACCTGCTCGACCTTGCGCATATAGATGCAGGGCTGGAAATCCGGCCTGAGCCGACCAATATTCAGAATATCATCACTGATTCGGTGTTGAGCCTGGAAAACCTGGCAGAAGAAAAACGGCTCAGCCTCAGCATGCAGCTTGCCCCTGACCTGCCGCTGGTAAAAGGCGACAGTAAACGACTCCGTCAGATCATCATCAACCTGGTCAGCAATGCCATCAAGTATACGCCGCCGGAAGGCCATGTTGCCGTCAGGGCAACGATGGAGGAAGACTCGGTCATCGTCTCCGTGGAAGATGACGGCATGGGCATCAGCCCGGAGGATCAGGTGCAGATATTCGAGCGCTTCTACCGTGTGCGCCGCCCGGAAACCGATGGAATCGAAGGCACAGGCCTGGGCCTGGCAATCGTCAAGAGCCTGGTCGAGGCACACGGCGGCGAGATTGGGCTGGAAAGCCATCTGGGCGAAGGCTCCAAGTTCTATTTCACCGTCCCCAGCTATGCGGAAGATAACGGGCATGTAGAAACGAATCCCGTACCTGAAACAGCGTAAGACATACACATCCCCGGCACTTAGCGTGCTACAACACTGTCGGTGAAGTAATCGGCAGGCTCTGCCGCCGATTCGGCTTCCATCAGAGGCCCCAGCAAGCGGCGACGGAAAACAAAACCGACGCCCATCCCAACCAGAACGCCCCACCACAACTGCACGAAACGCGCCAGCAGCGTGACGAATCCTGCCGCTGAGGTACCAAGCCCGACCACCACGCTCAGGGTCACACCGATGCTGAGGTCCGCCGCACCCAGCCCACCTGGCAGCGCACTCACCGAGCCTACGATCACACTCAGGCTGATCACCAGCAGCGCCTGGAAAAACGTCTCCAGAGTGGCAGGCAACCCTATTCCCTGCAAAATCAAATAAACGCCCACACCATCCAGCAGATTAGCCGCTGTGCCCAGTCCAACCGCGATCAACAAAGTCCGCCAGCGTACGATTGCATAGCTGCTTTCGTAGAACGTGCGCAGCGGGCCTGCAATGCGTTTTAGCAGCGGCAGATGCTCCGCCTGACCGAGCAGCCACAGACACAATGGGCGAACCTGTAAAATGCCGATAAGGAGGGCGAAGAATATCAGGGAAACAAACACGACCGGCCAGTACTCATTCGCAGCCAGCATACCAATGGAAACGGTCAGCAGCAGCAGGACGGCGATCCCATCTGAGAGGCGCTCCGCCGCCACAACCGGAAGCGTTGCAGCGATGGGAGCGCCGGTCAATCCCTTGACGACGAGAGACTTCAGTGCCTCTGCCGCTTTGCCGGGACTGAGCGACAGCACAAACCCGGAAATGAAGATCGCGGCACTATCATCTGCCCGAATGTCCCGCACACCGACCGCATGCAGATAATAATGCCATTTGATGAAACGCAGCCCCCAGTTCGCCACTCGCAGCACGAGCACCGGGATCATGATCGCCCAGGGAAAAGCGACCGCCTGCTGCCGCAACCGGCTTATATCGCTGGCCAGCATGGTC
>JALSTC010000033.1 GCA_026983935.1 Ardenticatenia bacterium | reverse complement strand
CGCCCACATGCTCCAGGAGGCAAGGTATGCTGTCGCTCTGACCGGTGCCGGCATCAGCACACCTTCCGGGATACCTGATTTCCGAAGCCCCAATTCTGGTCTCTGGGAAACGGCAAATGCCATCGAAGTCGCCAGTATTTTCGGCTTCAAACGTCACCCGCAGGCTTTCTATGACTGGATTCGACCGCTGGCCCGACTGCTATTCGAAGCAGTACCCAATCCGGCGCATCTAGCACTCGCCCGACTCGAGCAGGCCGGCTATATCAAGAGCATTATCACGCAAAACATAGATATGCTGCACACACGGGCAGGGTCACAACATGTCTATGAGATTCATGGCCACCTGCGCAAAGCCACGTGTATTGAGTGTTTTGCAGAGTATGATGCCGAACCGATCATCAGGCAGTTTATTGAAGACGGACAGATTCCGCGCTGCCCCGCATGTGGTGGCATCCTCAAGCCGAATGTTATTCTGTTTGGCGAACAGCTCCCCGTGAAAGAACTGTTCGCTTCCCAGCAGGCTGCAAGACGCTGTGATCTGATGATCGTTGCCGGATCGTCACTGGAGGTTGCCCCGGCAGGGGACCTGCCCCTGCTGGCCAGGCAGCATGGGGCCCGATTGATCATCATCAATCGGGAAAAAACCCATGTTGACAGTGCGGCAGATCTGTTGTTCCATGAGGACGTTGCCGTGATACTCCCGCGTCTCGCTTCTATGGTGATGATGAAAGACAGGTAATCCAATGGCCATACGTGACCCGCAGAGTCCAGAACAGGACAGTGCTCTTCAGGACTATCTAGCGCTCCTGTCGCGCTATGAACGCCTCATGGAAATCAGCCGCCAACTGACATCTACGCTGGACTTGAATGCGCTCCTCGACCGGATCATCCAGGCAGCAATTGAACTCACAGATACCGAGGCGGCCTCCATTCTGCTGCTTGATCCACAAACCGGAGAACTGCGTTTTGAAGCGGCGACGGACATCAGCAGCGGAGCACGCGATGCAATTGTAATTCCGAAAGAAGGCAGCATTGCCGGTTGGGTTGTCACTCATGGCGAATTCGTACTTGTCCCCGATGCGCGCAATGATCCGCGCTGGTTCCAGAATGTTGAGAAGGCGGTTGACACCAAGACACGTAATCTCCTGGCTGTGCCCATGCGGGCGCACACTAAAGTCATCGGCACACTGGAGGCACTTAATAAACGTAATGACGCGCCATTTACTGAAGATGATATCAATACGCTCACCACACTTGCGGCTCAGGCAGCCATCGCCATTGAAAATGCGCGTCTCTTCCAACAAAATGATTTTATTGCCGAGCTTGTTCATGAACTGCGCACGCCGCTGGCAGCGTTAAAAGCCAGCACGGCACTCTTGCTGCGCCCAAACCTGCCGGACGATCGCCGCCAGGACATCATCCTGACCATGCAGCGGGAGACGGATCGCCTCAGCCAGATGACGACCGAGTTCCTGGACCTGGCCCGCCTTGAATCCGGACGTGCCCGCCTCGAAATCATCCGCTTTGATCTGCCTGAACTGCTTGAGGAAAGTGTAGACATTGTGCACAGTCAGGCACAGGAGCGCAGCATCAACATCACGATTCAGTGCGAGCCAGATGATGTTGAAGGAGACAGAGGTAAACTCAAACAGGTGCTCCTGAATCTGCTGACTAATGCCATCAAATACAACAAAGAAGGGGGCGAGATATTCGTCACCGCTTCCAACACTGAGGAGCAAGGCCAGAAATTCGTCCAGATATCCGTGCGAGACACCGGTCAAGGCATCTCTCCGGAAAGCCAGGCACATATGTTTGAGCGCTTCTACCGTGCTGCCGATACAGAAGGCTACACCCAGGGTACAGGTCTGGGTCTGGTTATTGCCAAGCGCATCATCGAGGCCCACGGCGGCAGCATGTGGCTGGAAAGCGAGATCGGCGTCGGAACAACGTTCTACTTCACACTGCCGCACAGGTCTTCTTCTGTGCACACTACGGTTACTCCGGCGCTCTAGGAAGCTGCGTCAAAAGTCAACAGGATTTTCAGAACGCCCGCCTCCGCAGCCTTTGCGAAGGCGTCTACGCCCTTTGCCAGCGGAAAACGCCCCTCAATCAGCGACTCAACATCCACCAACCGCTGCTGCAGCAGCCGTAGTGCTGCGGCAAAAGGCCCACACCGGCTGCCGACCACTGTGAATTCCTGTACGGCAACTTGAGTCAGATCCGCCGTGGGTATGCCATGATAGGTACTCTTTAACACCAGCGTACCGCGAGGGCGCAGCAGTTTGAGTGCATCGGCAAAGCCTTCGGCCCGTCCTGTGCAGTCCACAACAACATCTGCCTGCGCAGCCGGTAGCTCCTCAAAATACGCCGCAGGAACGGCCCACTTCGAAAGCAGCCGCCGCTGCTTTTCGTGGCGTATGACGGCAGTCAGGTCCGCACCAGTGAGTCGCAACACCTGGACAACCAGCATACCCAGTTTCCCAACACCCAATACAAGCACACGCGAAGAGGGCAAAATATGTGTAGACTCAAGTACTTCCAGTGCAGCGGCAAGCGGCTCTGTAAAAACTGCCTGTGAATCCGGCACATCATCAGGAACCACATGCAGATTGGTCACGGGCAGCGATACATAATCCGCAAAGGCACCTGCGTGATTCAGAATGCCCAGCACTGTGCGATTCCGGCAGTGAGAAGGAATCCCAGCGCGACAGAAATCGCACTCGCCGCAGGCCACGTTTATCTCGCCCACAACTCGCTTTCCTCGCCAGGACGCCGGGCCTTCGACAACCTCGCCAACGAATTCGTGGCCCAGAATGCCCTTATAGCCATAGTACCCACGCACAAGTTCCAGGTCTGTATTACAAATACCTGCCAGACGCGGGCGGATCAGCACCTCATTGGGCCCGCACTCAGGCCGGGCAGCGTCTTCCACAAGCCGCAGTCCCCCGCCGTCAACAGTGAGTGCTCGCACTTTATTCTCCTCCGCCACTGAAACATCAATATACAACAACATTCTACCACTGTGCATGGTAAACAAAATCGGCGGCCTCTATTCGAGTGCCGCCGACAAAAATGCAAGACCCGCATCTTCCGACTCAGGCGTGCTGGCCACCCTTCAACAGCGGGATTTCGCCCTTCTCCCACGCAACAAGCAGCGGCACGGCATTGAAGATCGAGGAATACGTCCCGCTCAGCATACCTACAAAAAGGATAGCCACAAACTGCTTGATCGTGTCGCCACCAAACAGCAGGATTGCCGCCATCACGAAGAAGGCATTAAGCTGAGTCGCCAATGAGCGATGAATCGTCTCCAGCAGGCTGCGATTGACCAGCAGCTCATACGGCTCTCCCCGCCGCCGATGTGTGTTCTCCCGGATGCGATCGAAAACAACAATGCTGTCCTGCACAGAAAAACCAACAACGGTCAGCATGGCTGTCAGGAAGAGTGCATCCACTTCCCAGCCAAAAAGAAGGCCGAGGATTGACATGATGCCCATCGTCACCAGAATATCGTGGATCATGGCTGCAATTGCACACGCGCCATAACGAAACGCGTTGGGCACCTGTCGGAACGCAAACACGATAAACATCAGGATCACGGCAGTGGCGATGATCACGGCAATGATCGCGGCCTGGGTAACTTCCGCTCCAATTGTGGGTGTGACCTGTGAAACACTGGTTGCCCCTTCATCAAGCGGTGCGATCCGATCGTTCAGCGCCTGCTTGATCGCTTCTGTCGTCTCTGGCTCTACAAATTCCGTCCGCACCTGCCAGCGCGAAACATCCGTGTTATCAGCCGCTTCACCAACCGGACGCAGTTCCTGCACCACGATGTCGGTCAGACCAAAATCAGCAAAAACATCGCGGATTTCAGACTCTGTCGCCTCGCCATCAAACTGCAGCTCAAATAGACTGCCCCCGACAAAGTCAATGCTCAGACGGACAGGTGAGCCGATAGTGACCGTGGAGTAGATCATGGCAACGATCCCCGGCACGATCACCAGCGTTGAGAGCAGGAAATACAGCTTACGATGCTTGACGATGTTAAACATGGTGTCTTGTCCTCTCTGCCTGTCCTAAACGCCCAACAACCACGGACGGCGTTCGATCCAGCCCCTGCCAAAATGAAGGAGCAGCGCGAGGAATGTGCGTGTGACGATAATTGCAGTGAAAAGGTTGAGGATCAACCCCATGGCCAGCGTGATCGCAAAGCCGCGCACAGTTCCAGCTCCAAAAGTCGAGCCAAACAAATACAGGATGATGCTGATGATAATGGTGGACAGATTCGAATCGCGGATGGATGTCCAGGCGCGATCAAACCCGGCGCGCACAGCCATATCAAGCGAGCGGCCTTTTCGCAGCTCTTCTTTCATACGCTCGAAGATGAGGATATTGCCGTCCACTGCCGTGCCGATGGATATCAGGAAGCCGACGATTGCTGGCAGCGTCAGAGTCACCGGGATGAACTTAAACAGAGCAAAGTTCATCAGGGCGAAGATGATCAGGGCAAGGTCTGCCGCAATCCCAGGAACACGGTAATAGATCAACATGAAGGCCAGCACAGTAATCACCCCAATGACACCAGCCCGCACGCTGCGTTCGATGGAAATACGACCCAATGTCGGCCCGACGCTTTCGGTGCTCTCAACACGCAGCGGGACGGGCAGGGCACCGTAGCGAAGCTGAACGGCAAGTGACTGCGCCTCTTCCTGTGTAAACCCACCAGTGATGGAACCGCTGTCCGTCAGTGCTGCCCGGATGGTCGGCGCGGAAAGCACCACCCCATCAAGAACGATTGCCATCGGACGCCCAATGTGGGTCGAGGTAAATGGGCCGAACACAGCAGCGCCTTCATCATTCAGTGTAAAGTTGACAACCCACTCCGAACCGAACTGATCCACCTGTGCAACAGCATTTTCCAGCCCGGCACCGGTCATCACCGTGACAAACGGCTGTCCGGTCCGCGGATTGACAAGCGGCGCATCCTCGGGTGCTTCAGGCGTTGCCGATGGTGAAGGTTCCCCATTATTGCCACTTTCAGCAGTAGGCGTTGCCTCTGTGCCCGTCGTGCTGTCTGGGCGAGCTGTCTGCTGCTCGACCTGTGCCGTCGTCAAAATCCGCCTGCCCTGCCAGGCCAGCACGTCAGTAATATCGGAGAAATCTACGAACTCCAGCAGCCCTGTTTCCCGGATGGTCGCGATTGCTTCCTCAGGGTCAGATATGCCTGGCAGTTCAACAACGATGCGGTTGGTTCCTTCCTGCAGCTGCACAACCGGCTCCACAACACCCAGCGCATTGACACGGTTTTCCACAATACGGCGCGCTGTTTCCATGTCCCCGGCATCCACCTGATCAGGTGGCAGGTCCGCGGCTAGAAGCACGCGCAGCCCTCCTTGAAGATCAAGGCCAGGGCGGACCTCAATGTTACGATCAAACTCCAAATCGCCATCACCGTTGAGGTCCAGATGAATGCCCGGATTGTTGGGCAGGCTCATCCAGGCCGAAATCACCGTAATCACAATGATGACGATCAACCAGCGAAGATGACTTCTCATGAGTCAATCCCTTCAGAGCATTATTAGCTTGTCTTGACTGCAACAGGAGAAACCGGCCCGTCCCCAGGGCCGGTCAACCGGGCGAATG
>JALSTC010000032.1 GCA_026983935.1 Ardenticatenia bacterium | reverse complement strand
GCATCGCCCGGAGGTGATCGCCCGGCTGGAAACGCTCGCCAGAGGCACGCCGGCGGAGCTTGTTGCCCAGGCGCTGGAACGTGCAGCGGCCCCTATGCGGGCGGACGAAATCAGGGGGCGCACCGGCATGTCGGCTGAGGAAGTGCAGGCGGCACTGCAAACGGCTGTGGAGGAGGGCCTTGTCCATGCGCTGGAAGGTGGGTGGTGGCTGGCGGGACAGACCTACCAGGAGGCCGCACGACAGATTGAGCAGGAGCTTATGGCCTACCATCAGGCGGAGCCGCTGCGCCAGGGGATGCCGCGTGAACAACTGCGCAGCCGCCTGGGATTGGCGCGGGCCGTTTTTGATCGCATTCTGGAAATGCTGGCTGATCGCGTGGAAGCCGATGCCGACCTGGTCTGGCTGCGCGGGCATCGTGTCGAACTGACCCCGCAGCAGCAGGCCGCCGTGGATGAGGTGCTGCAGGCCTTTGCCCGGAAACCCTACGCCCCGCCGTCAATCCGGGAGGTGACGGAGCGGGTGGGGGAGGATCTGCTGCATTTTATGCTGGATCGGGGTGATCTGATTCAGGTGGGCCCGGATGTTGCGCTGACCGCACCGGCTTATGACGCCATGCTCCGTGCGGTGGCAGAGGCGCTCGATTCACATGGCACGATCTCCGCTGGAGAGCTGCGAGATCAGTTTCAGACCACGCGCAAATA
The DNA here is from genome assembly GCA_026983935.1 of Ardenticatenia bacterium. Classification (GTDB taxonomy): domain Bacteria; phylum Chloroflexota; class Anaerolineae; order Aggregatilineales; family Ch27; genus JALSTC01. The sequence goes on along the minus strand of JALSTC010000032.1, from coordinate 4,946 downwards.
TGCGATCGCTTTTCTGGAACATCTGGATACCAGAGGAATCACCCGTCGTGATGGTGATGTTCGCGTCTGGAATCGCCGCCCAGAGATGTGATGTTTGTTGCTGCCGGGATGGGCAGTTGTCATGAGTTAAACGGGGCAAATCGTGCTATGGTGATTATGAAGAAAGGGGGGATTCCTGATAACTGCCCCGTTGTTTTGCGTACTCTCGCCATCATCTTCGACAATTCGATTTTTCGTTTCTGGCTTTTCTTCTGTCGGGCTTGACCATAGGGAGCAATCAGTATGACTCAAACTGATAAGCCGCTGGTAACAAAGGAGGAGCTGCTCGAAAGAGCCAAGAAGCCCGCCGCAGATGCCATGCGGCTGCATCCGTTTTACCGCGGCAAAATACAGACGGCACTGCGGGCCAGTGTGCGGAGTATTGATGACTTTGCCATCTGGTATACCCCTGGTGTGGCTGCGCCCTGCCGTGCTATTGCCAAAGAGCCAGACCTTGTCTACGAATACACCAGCAAATGGAACACGGTAGCTGTGATTTCCGATGGCACCCGCGTGCTTGGTCTGGGCGATATCGGGCCAAAGGCCGGTTTGCCGGTCATGGAAGGCAAAGCCCTGTTATTCAAATATCTCGGCGGCGTGGACTGCGTGCCCATCATGTTGGACACCAAAGACCCCGATAAGATCATTGATACGGTGCTGACCCTCCAGCCCTCGTTTGGGGGCATCAATCTGGAGGATATCTCCCAGCCGAAGTGCTTCCGTATTCTGGACACCCTGCGTGAACGCGCCGAGATTCCGGTCTGGCATGATGACCAGCAGGGCACGGCAAGCGTGACCCTTGCTGGCCTGATCAATGCGGCGAAGATCGTCGGCAAGAAGCTGGAAGATATGAAGATCGTTTTTGTGGGCAGTGGCGCGTCTAACGTGGCCTGCTCGCGGCTGATCTTTGCCTATGGCGCTGACCCCGGCAAGTGCCTGATGGTGGATAGTAAAGGTATTCTGGGCAAGCATCGTAAAGACCTGGCGCTGCGTAAAGCCGAATATGTGCAGAAGTGGCGTCTGTGCCAGATCACAAACGATGAAGAACGCGAGGGGGGCATCGCAGAGGCGCTCAAAGGTGCTGACGCTGTGATTGCGCTTTCAAAGCCCGGCCCCGGCACCATCAAGCCAGAGTGGGTGCGCGCCATGGCCAAGGATGCGATTGTGTTTGCTGCGGCCAACCCCATCCCGGAAATCTGGCCCTGGGAGGCCAAGGAGGCAGGCGCGGCAGTCGTTGCGACCGGACGCTCCGACTTCCCCAACCAGGTGAACAACTCGTTGGGGTTCCCCGGCATCTTTCGTGGGGCGCTGGATGTGCGTGCCCGGACGATCACCGATGAGATGGCCATTGCCGCATCAGAATCGCTGGCGGCAATGGCGGAGGAGCAGGGGCTTGATCCGGAGCATATCCTGCCGACAATGGATGACTGGGAAGTCTTCCCGCGAGAAGCTGCGGCGGTGGCAATGAAAGCCATCGAACAGGGAATCGCCACGGTGCCCTGCACTTATGAAGAGGAACTGGAACGCGCCTCCACCATCATCAAGCAGGCGCGTGACATGACTCAGTTGCTCATGGATGAGGGCTTCATCCCCGCGCCACCTGAAGAGGAATAGGGGAGGAAAACAAAGCTATGTCTGAAGCGATGCATGAGGTAATTATCATTGGCGGTGGCCCGGCAGGACTTTCTGCGGCGGCCTATGCCATTCGGAAGCGGCTCGATGCCCTGGTGATTTCGCCGGGCCTGGGTGGTCGTACCAATCGCAGACTCGAACTGCCCTGGGTGGATGATTACAAGGTGCTGATCGGTGAGGAGATGGTCAGCCGTTTTCGCTCGCAGATCGAGTATCTGGATTTCATGCGCGTGCGCTCTAAAGTCAAGGAAATCGTGCCGCGCGATGAGGGCGGATTCCGTGTCGTGTTGAACGATGGCAAGGAGTACCTGACGAAAATTGTACTGCTGACCACAGGTGCTGTCGGCGAGATGTTGAATGTACCGGGGGAAGCGGAATTCGAGATGAAGGGCCTGTGCTACAGCACAGTTACCTACGCGCCGCTGTTCATTGACCGCACGGCGGTTGTTGTGGGGGATGGCTGCCAGGCGCTGCGGGCGGTAGCAGAGCTGCAGCGTATCGCCAGCCATGTGACGCTGATTGCGCCCACTCACGGCCAGCTTGACATGCAGCTTGCCAGGAATCTGGCCGCCGAGCGCAACATCACCATCATGGACAGCTACGAAGTGGTTGAGATCAAAGGCGACGACTTTGTGCGTTCGGTTGTCGTGCGTAAGGATGGCCAAACCTCTGAGATTCGGACGGACGCCATCTTCATCGAGAAGGGCCTGAAGGCCAATTCCGAGCTTGTTGCCCACCTGGTCGATCTGGATGAGCAGGGGTTTGTCAAAGTGGATGAGATGAACCGCACCAGCTATCCGGGCATCTATGCCGCCGGAGATGTGACGACGGCGTATTCCGATCAGGTGCTCATTTCGATGGGGGAGGGTGCGAAGGCCATTCTTTCCATCTATGATGAGCTGCTTGGCATTTGCTAGGCGGAAGACTTCAAAGTAGGGGTAATGCCAATGGGGGTGTCCTGGACGCCCCCGTTTTGCTTGCTTAATCCTCCAGGCGCTCGATGTGTGCGCCCAGTGTCTGCAGCTTCTCTTCTACGCGCTCATAACCGCGATCGATCTGCCGGATGTTGTGGATGACCGTCGTTCCACGCGCAGCCAGTGCTGCCAGCAGCAGCGACATGCCCGCCCGAATATCCGGACTGGGGATGTTGGGCGCGGCCCGGAGGGCTGTCGGGCCGTAGACCAGGGCACGGTGCGGGTCGCAGAGCACGATCCGCGCGCCCATGCTGACCAGCTTGTCAGTGAAGAAAAAACGCCGGTCATACATCCATTCATGAAAGAGCACCGTACCTGCTGCCTGGGTGGCGATTGTCAGGGCAATGCTCATCAAATCGGAGGGAAAGGCTGGCCATGGCTGGGCTTTGATCTCCGGAATGCGGTTGCCCAGATCGCGTTTGATGGTCAGATGCTGCCCGGAAGGCACGAATATGTCGTTCTCGCGCACTTCCCAGTGCACACCCAGCTTGTCGAAAACCAGCGCGATCATGCTCAAGTGCTGCGGATCGGCCTCGCGGATGGTGATCTCGCCGCCTGTCACTGCCGCTGCGCCGATGAAGCTGCCGACTTCCAGATAATCCGCGCCGATGCGATGCTCGCAGCCGCGCAGCTGTTCCACGCCCTGAATGGTGATGCAGTTGGAGCCTATACCGTCAATCTGTGCGCCCATTGCGCTCAGCATGTGGCAGAGATTCTGTACGTGTGGCTCAGAGGCGGCATTGCGAATAATGGTCGTGCCTTTAGCCAGCACAGCGGCCATGATGGCATTTTCCGTTGCGGTGACGCTGGCTTCATCCAGCAGGATATCGGCTCCATGCAGGCTGTCCGCGTTCATCATGAAGCGGCCCCGCTCAAATTCGATGTGCGCCCCCAATTTTTCCAGCGCCAGCACGTGTGTATCCAGCCGCCGCCGTCCGATCACGTCGCCGCCGGGCACGGGAAGCTCCAGGCTGCCCGTGCGGGCCAGCAGCGGCCCGGCCAGCACAATGCTGCTGCGGATCAGCCGGGCTTTTTCTGCGGGGATGTGGGTTGAGCGCAAATCCTGCGCATGAACGCGCCAGGTATGCGGTTCGAGCGGCGTGATCATGACGCCAAGACTCTGCAAAATATCAGCAGTGACGCGCACATCTGCAATATCGGGGACGTTGCGCAGGATCACCGGCTCATCGGTCAGCAGGCAGGCGGGGAGCATTTTCAACGCGGCGTTTTTGTTACCGCTGGCCATGATTTCGCCTTTGAGCGGGTGGCCGCCTTCGATGACAAACCGTTCCATGAGGGCACGGACTCCTTCGATGTGGAATGTGGTCAGGTGGTGCCTGCTGAGGGTTTGGTGTCGATCAGCGTGCCCAGACGCAGCACCACGTGTTCCCCGACTGTCAGCCCCAGATTCTGGTGTGCGCTGCCCTGGTTGACCGCGATTTCGAGCTGGCCCGCGCTGTTGATCAAAGGGGTGGCCTGCCCGGCGGGCACATGGGCATAGGTGCGGGCAATGCCTGTGAATTGGTGACGGCCAGCATAGACGATCGTCGTGGAGGGCGAAAACAGGATCGGGGTAGCGTCGGGAACCAGACGGGGGATCAGCGCGAGCAGGCCGTCTTCCCGCCAGTAGCAGCGCCCGATGCTGGTGACCACGTTGCCAAAATGATCGATGTAGATCACCTCTCCCTCGATGGTGGTGTGGGTCAGCGACAGCCGGGCCGGTTCCAGTTTGACCAGATCGGCCAGTGGTTTGCCCAGTGTGGCGATGTCCGCACCGCAGGCCAGCCGGGCCGCTGCTGGAGCGAACAGATCACGCCCGTGGAATGTGGCACTTGGCCGGTCGGGAGCGACAACTGCCGGATCGAGGATGACGGCCTGCCAGTCTTCCGCTTCTGCCAGCACCTCGCTGAAGACGCCGTTGTCCGGCCCGACGAAGCAGCCGTGTTCGGTCTTGACGGCGACAGCGTGACGTGACGAGCCGACGCCGGGATCCACAACTACCAGAAAGACACTGCTATCCGGAAAATAGCGGTAGGCTGTCCACAGCACAAAGGCCGCCTGCCGCACATTCTGCGGCGCGATCTCATGGGTCAGGTCAACCAGCGGGATCGTCGGGCAGTGACGCAGGATGACGCCCTTCATCGTGCCGACATAAGCGTCCTGCGTGCCGAAATCGGTCAGCAGGGCGATGGGGGAGGGGGTTTCTTTACTCATGCCGGGGATTGTAACCCGTCTCCGCCGGGAGGGACAAGGAGAGGATAATATATCTGGAAAGAGGGACTATTCTACGGGTTTTAATTT
>JALSTC010000031.1 GCA_026983935.1 Ardenticatenia bacterium | reverse complement strand
GGCTCCACCAGCGGCATTTCTACTTCATGCAAATGGATCGACTCAATGACGACGACGCTCATGGCCCCCTTCAATCTGTCATCAATTGCGGCTAAACTGGCTCAACGCCCCTTCGTGGCTGCACACATAGAAACTGCGCTGCCGTCCTTCATGGGTCTCGTGCAAGAAATCGGTAACAATGTACCTGTCACCCATAATGGCCGTGAATATCGCCCGGCTGTGTTCACGCCAGGCCCGTGCCAGGCCTGGATCGGCTTTGACAATACGCTGGTAGTCAGACGGGATTTCTACAAGTCCCAGCGCACCGGTCGGCTGGATGAAATCCTCGCTGGGAGCAGGCAGATCTGCGGATATCAACGTTGATGGATTCAGAATCCGGGCCCCCCCACTGAGATACTGCGCCAGTGTCAGATCGTTGCGCGAACCTTCCAGACGGCGCACAACACGTGCGCTGGTCAGCCACCAGTCAACCTGGAAGCGATCCGAAGCACCGGCCAGCGCCAGCGGCCCTGCATCCGGCCCGTAGAAGTCCACATAGTAATGGGCGGCCACAGCCCCCAGCTTACGGATATTCATGTGGGCATTGCGGCTGAGCAGGGGGTCAAACGTCCAGGTGATCAGGCGGATACCGCGCTGCATGGCAAAATCGCGCTGGGCCAGCTTCAATCGGTAGCCGACGCCCTGCCCCTGGTAAGCCTCAAGCACGACGACTCGCTTGGAAAACAACTTCAGGTTGGCCATGGCTGGCCGCTTCAGATCGGTGTCATCCGCGCCCAGAAATCCCACCGCCAGACCGACCATCCGGCTGCCATCAAATGCCCCCAGCACCACCCCACCATTGCGCGCAATGGACACCAGCATGTGTTGATGCATCAGATAACGGGGGTCGTCGCCCCAGGCTTCCCGCTGGATCGCTTCCGCTTCGGCAAGCTCTTCCCAGCTTTCCAGAGGCCGGATCACAATGTTGCCCATATCCTGCTACACCCCTCTCGGACGCCGCCGCCGGAACACAAAACGCAGTAGCTGCGGCAGGTAATGGCGGTGCGGCATGTAGGTCATGATTGTATCCTCGAAACGCACTGGCGTGATGCCAAAAGCATCGGACATGCTGCTCAGGCCAGCCGTCCGATGGCTGGCGAGAATATCGAACCACTGAGGCGTTGCAGGCCAGCGGGGGAGTATGCGACGGATGGCCTGCGTCATCCAGCGGAGGACATACGGTGGTGCAGTCACAATAGTACGATGTGCGCCAGTCACACGCATCACCGTGCGCACCATTTCATTGAACGAAATGTACTCCGGGCCGCCAATCTCCAACACGCGATCAACGGTATCGAGATTATCCATGCACTGGACAAGTCCCGCTGTCAGGTCGTGAATGTACAGCGGATGCAGAAGGCTCTCCCCTTCACCAGGCTGCAAGAAGATCAGCGGATTGGTACGCAGCAGCATGGCAATGCCATTCACAAAGGAATCCTGTTCACCGAATAACACACCGCTCCGTACGATGGTGTACGGCAGGCCGCTTTTCTGTACAACGTTCTCCATCTGACCTTTGGCACGCAGCAGCGCGTAAGCAGAAGCAGGTGCCGCGCCCAAGTGGCTCAACACAATCAGGCGGCCAATTCGGGCAGTCAACGCAGACTGAACAATTCGCCGTGTGCCGTCAACATCAATCCGCTCCAGGTCGCGGGCGCTCCCCCACCACTGTGCCCCCGCCAAATGAAACACCGTGTGCACGCCCTGCATGGCTGCCGCCAGCGTCTCTGGCTCGTAAAGTGTGCCCGCAACCGGCTCGACTGGCAGATCAGGCCAGGGCAACCGTACAATGCCGCCGCGCCGCGGGGGAACCAATACCCGCACAGGCCACCCGGCCTCGACGAGGCGGGGCACCAGATGCCGCCCGACAAATCCAGTCGCACCGGTGACCAAAACCATGTGGTAGATTATAACATGGACAGGTCTGTAAGTAACCACCGATTTATGCCGCCGAATTTATTATCACATTATTTAGACATATCAAAAGGGGCAAAAATGTGACGTTTGCGGTTCAACGGGGTTATGTTTGGTGTATAATCGAACGTCACCTGTACCTGCAGATAAAACAGACTAACTGAGACAGATAACTCTGGGAGGATAACACTTGTGGAAAGACGTCGTGTAGTTGTAACCGGCATGGGCATCTTCAGCCCAATCGGGAATTCTGTAGAGGAAGCCTGGCAGAATGCGGCCAACGGCGTCAGCGGCATTGGCCCCATTCAGCGCTTCGATACAACCGACCTGCCGGTCACGTTTGGTGGTGAAGTACGCAATTTCGATCCCGTCGAAATGTTTGGCCGCCGTGAAGCCCGGCGCATGGATCGTCTGACTCATCTGGCCATGGCCGCTGCACAGCAGGCCATCGAAGATTCCGGGATCACGATCACCGATGATAATCGTTATGAAGCCGGTGTATTGATCGGCTCCGGCATCGGTGGGATTGAAACCATCCTTGAGGGGATGAAAATCATCCTGCAAAAAGGGCCGCGGAGCGTCAGCCCGCTGCTGGTTCCGATGATGCTGCCGGACAGCCCGGCGGGCAAAGTCTCGATGATGTGGGGCCTGCGCGGCCCCAACATGGCGATCTCGACCGCGTGCGCCACAGGCAACAACTCGATCGGTGAGGCCACCGAGATGATCCGACGCGGGGCGGCAGATGTCATGGTCGCAGGCAGCGCAGAAGCCGGGCTGGTTGATCTGGCAATGGCTTCCTTCTACAACATGCACGCCATCTCCCGCCGCAATGAAGACCCGCAGGCCGCTTCCCGTCCCTTCGACCGCGATCGCGACGGTTTTGTCGTCAGCGAAGGCGGCGCTATCCTGATTCTGGAAGCCCTTGAGCATGCACAGGCACGCGGCGCACAAATCTATGCTGAGGTTCTCGGCTACGGCGCATCGGCAGACGCCTTCCATGTCACAGCGCCGCTTGAAGACGGGGCAGGCGCACAGGCGGCCATGCGTAAAGCTCTCAAAAATGCCGACCTGACGATCAATGATATTGACTACATCAATGCACATGGCACCAGCACGCCCATGAACGACACAAGCGAAACAAAGGCAATTAAGGGCGTCTTTGGTGAACAGGCCTATAACATTCCGATCAGTTCAACCAAATCAGTCACAGGGCATTTGATGGGGGCCGCCGGTGCGGTTGAAGCTGTGCTCAGCATCAAAGCAATTCTGGAGAACTTCGTCCCGCCGACAATCAACCTTGATAATCCCGATCCGGAGTGTGATCTCAACTACACGCCGCATCATGGTGTACCGGCAGAGATCAAGACGGTGATGAGTAACTCGTTCGGCTTTGGTGGACACAATGCTGTCCTGATTTTTGGTGAATACCAGGATAATCATGGCAGCTAATCATCGGACTGCCCCACGCTATGCCCATGTGGTAGGCTGGGGTATGGCCGTACCTGACCGCGTGCTGACGAACCTGGACCTGGAAGCCATCGTTGACACATCAGATACCTGGATCCGGGAACGCACAGGCATCCGTGAGCGGCGTATTGCTGGTGAGGATGAGTCGACTGCCAGCCTGAGCTTTGCCGCGGCACGTCAGGCGTTGGAAGTGGCCGACGTTCTGCCAAGTGAACTTGATATGATCATCGTCGCCACTTCCACGCCAGAGCACATTTTCCCCAGCACAGCCAGCCTGATACAGGATTGGCTGGGGGCGAGCACTGCTGGTGCCTTTGATCTGAGTGCCGCCTGCACCGGCTTCATCTATGCGCTCAATATGGCTGCACAGGCCATCATCTCCGGCAGTATAGACACCGCCCTGGTCGTCGGCGCAGAAACCATGAGCCGACTGCTGGACTGGGAAGATCGCACAACGTGCATTCTGTTTGGTGATGGCGCTGGTGCGGTCGTCGTGCGTGGCAGTGAAATGCCCGGCGGCGTCCTTTCCAATGTCCTGCGTTCTGATGGCTCTGGCTGCGATCTACTGGGCGTGCCCACGGTCGGCAGCCGCGATGCCGCCGTCCCCGATGCCGGGCTGCCACGCGATGGCACACGCCCGCCCATGCACAAAATGTATATGAATGGGCGGGAAGTTTTTCGCTTTGCCACACGTGTGATGAAAGACAGCGTTCTAGAGGCAGTCGAAAAAGCGGGCCTGACGATGGACGACATTGACTGGATCGTCCCCCACCAGGCCAATCAACGTATCATCGCCCGCGCGGCCAAGAATCTCAATCTACCGGAGGAGCGATTCATCAGCAACCTGGATCGTTACGGCAATACATCGGCGGCATCCATCCCGATCGCCTTATGCGAAGCCGTGAATGATGGCCGCATCCAACCTGAGCAGTATCTGGTGCTGGTAGGCTTTGGCGGGGGGCTGACGTGGGGCGCTATGGTCTTACAGTGGGGTGTTGCTGGTCCGGCAGAACAAACGGCAATCAAACGCTACCGCCGTGAATTCTCTTACACAGTTGCCCGGACACGCTCGCGATTTTCGCGTACGCTGCGGCGGCTGGCTGAACTACTGAACCGCTCGCCGCTGGGCGGGCTGTACCGCTTTTTCGACCGGCTGCCTCACGATGCTTCCGATCAAGAAGGGTCTTCCTGACAGACAGCAGGAAGGCCCTCAATTTGTTCACTGGGTACAACCGACAACCGATTTATGCCTTTTCCAGCCGCACGAATTTACGCTTACCAACCTGCACGACCAGCGGCAGCATATCCGGCGTGATCTCGGCGGCAATATCCTTCACCTGTTCGCCGTCAATGCGCACACCGCCATTTTTCATCAATCGCTTGGCCTCCCCTTTTGAGGGCACCATATTCAGCCGCGCCAGCAGATCAACCACACGCTCCGGGGCTGCCAGCGTTTCTGTCGGCACATCGTCGGGCACGCCATGTTCCCGGAACTTACGTACAAAATCCTGTTCAGCACGCATGGCAGCTTCTGCATCGTGGAAAATCGTCACGATTTCCCGGGCCAACTGCATCTTGGCATCCCGTGGATGGAGTGCGCCGCTGGCCAGGTCATTTTCCAGCTTTTCAAGCTGCGCGGGCGCCCAGCCCAAAACGAGTTTGTAGTAGACAGGCATCGCTTTGTCCGGAATGCTCATCACCTTGCCGTACATGTCTTCCGGCGGAGCCATTATCGGGATATGATTCCCCAGGCTCTTGCTCATCTTCACTTCGCCATCTGTTCCCGGCAGGCTCTCCCCCATGATGATCGCGACCTGGGGGCGCTGGCCAAGAGCCTGCTGAAGTTTGCGCCCGGCAACCACGATGTTGAAAAGCTGATCCTGCCCGCCAACCTGTACGTCGGTTTCCTGTGCAACGGCGTCATAGGCCTGCATCAGCGCGTAAAACATCTCATGCAGATAGATCGGTTCCCCTGCATCAAGGCGCTTGCGGAAATTGTCACGTGCCAGGAACTGCTGCACGGTGAAATTACTCGCCAGTTTGATGATGTCTGCAAAATTCAGGTCGGCAAGCCATTCATCGTTGTAGCGAACCCGTGTTTTTTCTCGATCCAGGATTTTGAAAGCCTGCTCCGCGTATGTCTGTGCGTTCTTGCGCACTGTCTCCGCGGTAAGCTGCTCGCGTGCTGAGTCTTTATCCGAGGGATCACCGATCAGGCTGGTAAACGTCCCGATCAG
>JALSTC010000030.1 GCA_026983935.1 Ardenticatenia bacterium | reverse complement strand
ATACCGGCGAGTTGACCCCCGCCCCGGCAGAGGCTGCCCCGCAGCCGGAACCCGCCGCTGCCGCGCCCATTGACCCGCTGAGCGGCAGCGTTGACCCGCTGGCCTGGCTGGAAAGCCTGGCCAAACGGCAGGGCGCAAAGAGCGAAGAGTTGATCACCGCCGCTGACATTGATGTGCCGGAGCCGGAAGCCGGTGCGGCTGTGGATGAACCGGGATATGTGGACTACACACCCTTCAGTGAGGAAGCGGAAGCTGCCGAGGAAGGGGCCATTGCACAGCCTCCCGCTGCTGAACCTTCGCCGCCCCCAGAGCCGGAGCAAGTGCCTGCCGCCGCGCTGGAGGAAGAAGGCCCCTCCGCAGGGGATACGCTGGCCTGGCTGGAAGGGCTGGCTGCAGAAGCAGAGCAGGCCCCGGAGGCTCCGCCTGCTCCGGTGGCAACCGGTGATCCCCTGGCGGGGCTGAGCACGGAGGAAATCGAGCAGCGGGCTGCCCGCGGAGAACTGACCGCGGAGCAGATGGAAGCCTGGCTCCGCCGCCAGGCTGAGAGCCTGGCCCAGCACCGGGCCGAAGCCGCGACGGCATTCGAAGAGGGCACACTGCCGCCGCCAGAGCCTGCGGAGATCCCCGGCTGGCTGCAGGAAGCCATGCCGGAGGAAGGCGCTCCCGCCACGGAGCCGGCGCCGCTGGTCGAAGAGATCACCGAGCCGCCGCAGCCCGCCGATCTGCCCGACTGGCTGGAAGAAAAGGCCCCGGCGGAGGCCGATTCTGAGCTGATGGAACTGCTGGGCGAATCGGCTCCGGAAGCGGAAGCCGCGCCGGCGATTTCCGGCCTGACGGAAGTCTCCCCCGAAGAGATTTACGAGGACTCCTGGGCAGCAGCGCTGGAAGAGGAATACACCCAGCAGCTTCAGCCTGCCGAGGAAGAACCGGAATGGTACCGCACAGCGCTGGAAGACCCGGAGCGACAGGCAGCGCTGGAGGCCGAACTTGCCGCGCAGGAGGCCGCTGCGGCGGAAGCTCCGGCGGCGGAAGAAGAAGAGGCTGCGCCGCCAGAACCGGCTGAACTGCCCGACTGGCTGGCCGAAGCTGCGCCTGCGGAGGCTGCGGCCGAGGACATGCCGGATTGGCTGGATGAAACGATTCCGGAAGCGCCGCGCATTGATATTGACCAGTGGCTTGCGGAAGAAGCGCCCGCTGAAGAAGCCGCTGCAGCCGACATGCCGGACTGGCTCACTGAACCGGTCGAGGTGGAGGAAGTCCCGGACTGGCTGGCCGAAGCCGCGCCGGAAGCGCCTGCTCCCGCAGCCGAGGAAGCCCCGGTCGAAGCGCCGCCAGAGCCGGTCAGCGCCCCGCAGCCCGTCTCCGTGACGGTTGAGACCGCCCTGCCGGAGGGCGAGGCCTACGCAGAACTGCGTACCCGGCTGGAAGCCAACCCGGACGATCACGCCGCCCGGCTGGAACTGGCACGGGCGCTGAACCGCAACAACGAACTCGCCGCCTGCCTGGGCCAATACGAGGCGCTGGTTGGCGCGGAGGCCATGCTGAGCGAGGTTGAAGCTGACCTCCGGGCGCTGGCAGACGCACAGCCTGCCGTGCCGCAGGTGCGCCGCATCCTCGGCGACGCGCTGATGCGCCTGGGACGCTTGCAGGACGCGCTGGATACCTACCGCGCAGCCCTTGAACAACTCTAAACTTCGCGGTACAGTCAGGCGAATTTGTGCTATAGGACGGGCCAATCACTGGCCCGTTTCCATTGTCACCCGTCGGTTAAACCTGTGAGGAGGTATTGTGGAACGCACACTGATCATCATCAAGCCGGACGCCGTCCAGCGCGGCCTGATCGGGGAAATCATCGCCCGCTTTGAACGCCGGGGACTGCGCATCATCGGCATGAAATTCATCCAGATGAGCCGCGACCTGGCCGAACGTCATTATGCCATTCACCGGGGCAAGCCGTTTTATGAATCGCTGGTCAACTACATCATCTCAGGGCCGGTGGTCGTGATGGCCCTGGAAGGCACCGACGCCATCCAGGCCGCCCGCACGACGATGGGCGCGACCAAATGCAGCGAAGCCGCCGCCGGCACGATCCGCGGGGACTTCGGGCTGGAGATCGGGCGCAATCTGGTACATGGCTCCGACAGCGTGGAGAATGGCCAGACGGAAGTGGCGCTGTTCTTTGAGGAGAGCGAACTGGTCGGCTGGAGCCGTGACACCGACCGCTGGATTTTTGAATAGGCATCATCTGCAGGGCAAAAATGCAACAGGGGCGGCCCGGTACACAGCCACCAGCCGCCCCTGTTTGAGTCGGTTGCCGCGCCGTCTACTGGATGTGCAGCAGGACTTTCGCTTCCTGCCAGACGCCCTCCAGATCATAGTAGTGCCGCAGTTCCTGCGAAAAGGCATGCACCACCACGCTGCCATAATCCAGCAGCACCCAGCCGCCGCTGGCCTGCCCTTCTTTGTGCAGCGGCAGGACGCCGTGCTCCTTTTTGATATCCATATCAATATGTTCGACGATGGCCTTGAGCTGACGCTCGTTGGTGGCGGTACAGATGACGAAATAATCCGCGATCAGGGTCACCGGCTGCAGGTCCATCAGGACGATGTCCTCGCCCTTCACCCCTTCGATCACGTCAATAATGGCACGGGCCAGGTCTATCGATTCCAGATTACGCCTCCCTCTCTGCTGCCTCGCTTTGAGGGCATTGTAGCACAGGAAGCAGCGGCATTCCAGACGGGGTGAACCGTCGTATCGCCTCAGTGAAGAATCTAACCGAAAGGGTATCGTTGCCTCACGGAAAGATCTAACCGAGCAAGCTACAGATCAAGATGCCATGAGTAACTCTCGTTTTGCTGCCGGTGTTATGGAGACCCTCTCCGCTGTTGCTTGCGCCCGGTTCGGTTAGATTCTCAATGAGGCAACGTATACTTACAAAGTTAGATTTTTAGTGAGGCAATTCGGGCGGTCGCCGGGCCGCGGTCGCTGCGCTACAATCTGCCCGGTCTTGTGTGCTTATCCCGGAGAGAGTTCTGCTATGAACATTAATCTGGACGATATTCAGCGCTTTTCCGCGCTTGACCCGGAAGATATGCTGGGGCACATCAATGCCCTTGCCGACCAGCTTGCGGATGCCTGGCAGTTTGCGCTGGCACAGCCGCTGCCGGACTCGTTCCGTGACGTGCGCGCCATCGTGATCGCCGGGATGGGCGGCAGCGCCATCGGGGCGGATTACCTGGCTGCGCTGGTGGCGGGCAGCAGCCCGATCCCCGTCATCGTCAACCGCCACTATGACCTGCCCGCTTTCGTCAGCGGCCCGGAAACGCTGGTCATCGCCAGCAGTCACAGCGGCGACACAGAGGAAACGCTGTCCGCCTTCGCGCAGGCAGGCGAGCGCGGCACGCAGCGCATGGCAATCACGACGGGCGGCCAACTGGCAGCGCAGGCGGCAGAAGCCGGGGTTACGTGCTGGCAGTTCACCTACAACAGTCAGCCGCGCGCCGCCTTCGGTTGGAGCTTCGGGCTGCTGGTCGGGCTGGCGCACCGCCTGGGGCTGGCCGGTGACCTGAGCGCCGATGTGGAGGAGGCCGTGGACGTGCTGCGCCGCTGGCGGGAGTTCTTCAGAGCTGACTCGCCCACCTATGAGAATCCGGCCAAGCGGATGGCCGGGCAGATCTGCGAGCGCATCGGCGCCTTTTATGGCAGCGGGATCATGGCCCCTGTTGCCCGGCGTTGGAAGGGGCAGCTCAACGAAAACGCCAAGAACTGGTCTGAGTTTGACGTCCTGCCGGAGCAGAACCACAACGGCATCGCCGGGACGGAATTCCCGCGTGCCGCCATCGAAAAGCTGTACTGTGTCTTTCTGCAGTCATCCCATGACCATCCCCGCGTGGCGCTGCGTTATGACCTCAGCTTCAAGCGCTTTCTGGAAGAGGGGGTCATGGTTGACCGCGTGAAGGCACGGGGAAGAAGTCGGCTGGCACAGATGATGAATGTCACTCAGTTTGGCGATTATGTGAGCTATTATCTGGCCATGGTCAATGAAGTAAACCCGACGCCCATTCCCCAGATCGCTGCCCTCAAAGAGGGGCTGGCGCAGGCGGAGTGAGCCAGCGGCGGCTTTGTGTGGAAGCTGTACCTGTGGAGAGGATGGTATAACCATGACCGTGCCGTTTGATCATGAACGGTTGTTTATCCCCGGCCCGGTGGAAGTCCGCCGGGAAATTCTGGATGCGCAGGGCCAGTGGATGATCGGCCATCGCAGTCAGGCCTTCGCCGATCTCTATGCCCGGCTTCAGCCCAGGCTGAAGGAATCATTTGGTGCGGGCGAGTCGCACCGCGTCTACACCTACACTTCGTCCGGCTCCGGCATCTGGGAAAGTGCCAGTCGCAACTGCGTCCGCGACGATCAACCGGTGCTCCATCTGGTCAACGGCGCGTTCAGCGACCGCTGGGCACAGGTCAGCCGGGCCAATGGCAAGCAGGTGGATGTGATCGAAGTGCCCTGGGGACAGGCGGTCAAGCCGGAGCAGGTGGCCGAGGCGCTGAAGCAGAAGCACTATGACGCAGTGGCGATGGTCTACAACGAAACCAGCACCGGCGTGCTCAACCCGCTGCCGGCAATCGCCAAAGTGGTGCGGGGCTATGAGGACACGCTGCTGCTGGTGGACGCCGTTTCCTGCTGGATGGGGACGCCGATCGAGGCCGAGGCGTGGGGGCTGGATGTGGTGCTGGCTTCATCGCAGAAGGCCTTTGCGCTGCCGCCGGGCATCGCTTTCGGGGCAGTCAGCGACCGCGCCCTGGCCCGCGCAGAGACGATCACGCACCGCGGCTACTACTTCGACATGTTGGTGTTGGAAAAGTACCACAAGCGGAACAACACCCCCGCCACCCCGCCGATCAGCCTGATGTTCGCTGCCGACAAACAGCTCGACGCCATCCGCGCCGAGGGCTACGAGAACCGCTTCCGCCGCCACACCATGCTGGCCGAACGGACGCATGAATGGGTGCGCAGCCGGGGCTTTGAGATGTTCAGCGAGGAAGGTTACCACAGCCCGACGGTCAGCGCCGTGCGCAACACACCCGGCATTGACTTCCCGGCGATGCAGGCCTTCCTCAAAGAGCGCGGCATCATGCTGGGCGGCGGCTACGGCAAGCTCAAAGGTGAGACGTTCCGCATCGCTCACATGGGCGACCTGCAGATGGCAGACCTGGAAGCGCTCCTGACCGCGATGGATGCGTTCCTGGAGGCATAAGCGCGATCAAAAACAAAACGCCGGGGCAGGCGCATCGGTCCGCCCCGGCGGTTTTTCCTGCAAAGACGCAGACCACCCCCTCATGACACAGAAAGGCGCGCAAGAGCAAGCGCCGACGAGCGCTCACAGCCCATTTTGCCTGCTCTGCTCGCGGTACTGGCACCACTGGCAGTTGGGGTCTGGGTCGGGCGGTTCAGGCAGTTCGAGGACGCTCATCACCTCGTCCAGAAAGGCGAAGAATGAGTCGTCGTTGCGTTTGATCTCGTACCAGTGCAGCCCGCCGGAGAGCGTGGCACTGCGGGCGTCCTGCGTGGTGAACGTGTCCGGCGTGAAGGCCAGCAGCCCCATCCGGCTGATCGGACTGAGACCGAGCTTGCCCGGCGCGGGATGCTCCAGCGCGTAGGCGTAGGCGCGAAGCTGG
>JALSTC010000029.1 GCA_026983935.1 Ardenticatenia bacterium | reverse complement strand
GGTCGAAGAATCGGTAGCCGCAGTCGGTGATCCGGCCAATGGAGAAGCCCTCTTTATGGGTGGCAAAGATGCCGCGCCGCCGTGCTCATCCTGCCACTTCGTCGATCAGGATATTGCATTGGTCGGCCCATCACTGGTCGGCATTGCCGGACGTGCCGCTGAGCGCGTCGCGGGCATGAGTGCAGAGGAATATCTCCGGGAATCGATTCTCGATCCCAATGCCTTCCTCGTGCCTGATACGGACATCAACGTCTTCTCCGCAGGCGGGGCCAGCCTCATGTTCCAGCAGTATGCGGACTACCTGAGCGAAGAAGAGGTCAACGATCTGGTCGCTTATCTGATGTCACTCGAATAAGTATCTGGATTTCCCAGACGAACAACGCAAGCGCCCTGCCACAACGCAGGGCGCTTGGCCTCCGGCAGTGTAATCATCGGCAAAAGACCATCACCGCGCCATATCTTCGCAAACATACAGCCGCCATCCCCGGAATCGTATTTTCAGACATTCTACATATAATATGAAGCATTCTGTGCTATTTTTTCATGGAGCTACATCTTATGTCCGACATGCCCAACAAAACTAACGACTGGTTCTACCCCCCCGAGGAAATCGTCAAGAACGCCCACGTTCCCGACTATGAAGCCGTCTACGCCCGCGCACAGCGCGATCCGCTTGAATTCTGGGCGGAGCGTGCCGGAGAACTGGAATGGTTCGAGCCGTGGGAAAAGGTACTGGATGACAGCAACGCGCCTTTCTACAAGTGGTTCGTCGGCGGCAAGACCAACATCGTCCACAATGCCCTCGATCGCCACATCCAGACATGGCGGCGCAACAAGCTGGCCCTGATCTGGGAAGGCGAACCCGGCGATCGGCAGTCGTTCAGTTACTACCGCCTGTGGCAGGAAGTCAACCGCTTTGCCAATGTGCTGCGCAGCATGGGCGTCAAAAAAGGCGACCGCGTGACCATTTACATGGGGCGCATCCCGGAACTGCCCATTGCCATGCTGGCCTCCGCCAAGATCGGCGCGATTCACTCGGTCGTCTACGGCGGATTCAGTGAACAGGCACTGGCGGACCGCATCGAAGATGCACAGAGCAAAGTGCTGATTACAGCGGACGGTGCATGGCTGCGCGGCAAGATCGTACCGCTCAAAGAAACCGCCGACGAAGCCGTCCACCGCAGTCCGGTCGTGGAGACCATGATCGTGGTGAAGCGCACCGGGCAGGATGTGTACATGGAGCCGGGGCGCGATTTCTGGTATCACGATCTGGTCGCCCTGCCCATTGCCTCGCCCACCTGCGAAACCGAGGTCATGGACGCCGAAGACCCGCTCTTCATCCTTTATACCAGCGGCACAACTGGCAAACCTAAAGGCGTGCTGCATACGCACGGTGGCTATCAGGTGTACACCAGCACCACGCTCAAATGGGTGTTTGACATCAAAGATGAGGACCGCTGGTGGTGCGCCGCCGATCCCGGCTGGATCACGGGGCACAGCTACATCGTCTATGCCCCCCTGATTCTCGGTGCAACAAGCTTCATGTATGAAGGCGCCCCCACCCATCCTTACCCCAACCGCTGGTGGAAGATGATCGAGCATTACGGCATCACCATCCTCTACACAGCACCAACCGCCATCCGCGGCCTGATGCGTTTTGGTGACGCCTGGCCCAACCGCCATGACCTGAGCAGTCTGCGCCTGCTGGGCAGCGTCGGCGAACCGATCAACCCGGAAGCCTGGCGCTGGTACTACACGGTCATTGGCAAGGAGCGCTGCCCGATCATGGATACGTGGTGGCAGACGGAAACCGGTGGATTCATGATCACGCCGCTACCATCCGTTCCGCTCAAACCCGGCAGCGCCACCCGCCCCTTCCCCGGCATAGAAGTGGATATCGTAGATGACGAGGGCAACCCTGTGTCCCCCGGCACCGACGGCACACTGGTCATCAAGAAGCCGTGGCCCAGCATGCTGCGCACCGTTTACGGAGACCCCGATCGCTATGTGGAGCAGTACTGGAGCAAGTACAAAGACAAGGGCTACTATCTGGCCGGGGACTCCGCCCGCAAGGATGAGGACGGCTACATCTGGATCATCGGGCGCATTGACGACGTGATCAAAGTCAGCGGCTACCGCCTGGGCACGGCAGAAATCGAATCCGGACTGGTCAGCCATCCGGCTGTGGCGGAAGCTGCCGTGATCGGCGTGCCGGATGAGCTAAAAGGCAATATCATCTACGCCTACTGCATCCTGACCTCAGGCTTCACCCCCAGCGAAGAACTCAACGACGAACTCAAACAGCATGTGCGCCATGAGGTGGGGCCAATCGCTGTACCGGCAAAGATCGAATTCGTGGATTCGCTGCCAAAGACACGCAGCGGCAAGATCATGCGCCGCTTGCTCAAAGCGCGAGCCATGGGACTACCGGAAGGCGACACCAGCACGCTGGCAGATTGACACCCAATACCCGGATCGAGAATAGAAAACGGATGCCCGCAGAACGGCATCCGTTTTCATTTTTGATGTCGTCAGGAAAACATCAGGTTCCCATTGCAAGGCCGTGCGTTGATCCCTCCCATTGGCTATGTTAGCCTGAAGACGTGTATGTGAAAGAACAGCGGGAGAGACAACCATGTGGTACATCACCCGGTATTACATTCGCCTGATGCTGTGGAGCTGGGGGCCGGTGCTGGCGGCAATGATCGTGATGTTCATCGCCTCGGCACAGCCCAAACACACGCCCACCGTCGAGCCGCCCGCAATCTATTTTTCCGGCATCATGCCGGTTTTCCCCGGAGTCTGGGACGTGCTGGTCAAAAAGAGCGGCCATCTCATCGCTTATGGCGTTCTTGCCCTGCTGAATACACGGGCGATGCTCTTGTGGCAGCAGCCGATCCGGCGCACCATACTTCTCGCCATCACCTTCACCGTCAGCTATGCCGTGCTCGATGAACTGCACCAGCTATTTGTACCGGGACGCCACGCTTCTCTCATGGACATTGCGATCGATCTTAGCGGTGCGGTGCTGTTCGTTCTGATCGTCCACCGTGTCTATCCAGCGGCAAAGAAGCAGACTGCGTAACCGCTGGCTGTCCCGGAATTGCCATCGTGACCGGCGCGGTTAGCGGCAGCGTACAGATCACCTGCGTGCCCTGACCGGGGCGGCTTCTCAAATGAATGGTCCCGCCATGGGCCTCAATCACCCGTCGGGCAATGAACAACCCCTGCCCCATACCGGGGACGCGCAGGGGACGGCCATCCGGCAGGCGCGGTGTTCCTCGATAAAAGCGTTCAAAGACAAACTGCTTATCGCGGGCACTGATGCCGACGCCGCTGTCCATGACCATGATCTGCGCCATGCGCTCCGACTGCCGCCGTCCGGCCAGAAACAGCGATCCGCCCGCAGGCGTGTACTTAATCGCGTTGTCCAGTAAATTACCCAGCGCCCAGCGCAGCCGCCGCTCATCGCCGAGGACGTAGATACCCTCGTCTTCAACCCGCATTTCCAATGACAGCCCGGCCCCCTGAATGGCAGGTGACCATTCGGCAGCCAGATCATTGAGCAGTTCCGCAACCGCCAGCGGGCGCTGGCCTGCCGCCACCTGCTCCGGGCCCAGATCGGTCAGATCGTTCAGCCGGGCGATCATGCGCTGCAAACGAATCGCATGACGCATCACTTCGTAGGCAAACCGCTGTAGCGGTGGGTCGGCATCTGCGGGCGAACGCAGCGCCACCAGTTCCATGAGCGGCTCCTGCACATCGCGGGAAAGCTCCTGGAGCAGTACTTCCTGTGCACGTTCACGCTGCACCTGCTCCGTGATGTCCCGAATCAGCAGCACAGTGCCGCTGCGCTTCCCCGTGAGCGTGGCAACAGCCGCCGCCTGAACGCTCAGCATGCGCTCATCCAGCGGCACACGCTGCGGCCCTCCCAGCGCGTAAATTCCCGGTGCCAGCGCCGGGCCAAGGACATCGGTCACAGCGGCGGTCAGTGCACCAAGCCCACTGCTGCGAAACGCGCGATGCGAGCCGAGCAGTTGGCGTGCCCTGTCGTTCATGAGCAGAACCCGCCCGTCCATGTCCTGCACAACGACACCATCCGGGATAGCCTCAAAAGTAGCCGCCATGCGGGCGATCTCCCGGCGCTGGCGTCGCAGCATGGTGCGCAGCGAATCCTGGCGAAGCTGCACACGGTCCGCATACACATCCAGACTGCGCCCCAGCTCCCCGATCTCATCGGTCGCCTGCATCGCCGTTCGTGCCCCAAGGTCTCCCTGCGCCAGCGCCTGCGCCGTCGCCGTGACCCGTGCGATTCGGCCCAGCATATGCCCGATGGCCAGATAGCCCCCCACGACCACCGTTGCTGCCAGTGCGGCCATCAGCAAACTGATTAACTGGCGGCTCAGGTCGCTGGCATATGGCAGGCTGCTGGGCAGGAACACGCCCAGCACGCCCAGCGTATCCGCCCCCACAACAAAGGGACGGTAGGCCACCTGATAGGCATAACCAACGATGTGTAAACCCACGGGCACGGATGCCTGCCCGGTGAGCGCCTGCCGCAGTACTTCCGGCGAGACATCCAGCGCCTCAAAGTTACCATCCGAGGCGGGGAAAGTCGTCTGCAGCAGGGAGCCGCTCTGAACATCGTAAAGCGCCACCTGAGCAAGGCTGCTGCCCCGAAGCATCTCCAGCACACGCGACAGATGGACACCCACCAGTACGACGCCAGCCGGATAACCATCCACCGTCATCGGCAGCGCGGTATATAGCACGTAGCCCTCAGGCGTGCGCAGCAGACCGGTGGCTTCCTGCCGCCCGCCCTGCAGAACAGCCCGCACAAGCGGCTGCTCATGCATGTCTGTGCCTGTACTGAGTGCATAGCCCGTCCGATGATCGGGAGAGATACGTTCGAGGCCCAGCACTTCCGTGCCGGAGGAATCGAGGATGATCACACCGTCCAGATCAGCAGCGATGGCAGCCGGCTCCAGAATGCGCCGCAGCGCCTGGTCGTCATCAGCCGCTACAGCCCCCGCCACCCCTTCGGTAAAGGCAATACGCACTGCGGCATTCATCTGGTCGTCGTGCAGTGCCCGCATGCCGCGGTCCGCACCCTGTACGGCCAGCAGAAGCTGGTCTGTTTCGCTGGCCCGTCCACGCAGCGTGACGGCATCCGTGATCAAGTAGGTGGCGATCATGGCAAAGCTCAGCAGAATGGCAAAAAGCGGAAAAACAAGCTTCCACCGCAGTGACAGAAAATGCTCATCCCGGCGGAATGGATCCGGGTCCAATCCCCGCACAGTCGGCTGAACATCGGCAAAGCGGTCAGTTGCCATGACGTACTGCCCTCTCCAGAGCCGCCTCACACCACAAACAGTGTGACATCCGGCAAGGCCATTATCTATTACCTGCCGGATGCCACACCACACATATATTCCGCGTTATCAGCGGCGATTCAGACGCAGTTCATACTCCCCACCGCCCGTACCGGCAAATGTCCAGGCCATGATGGTGTAAGTCCCGGATGTGGGCAGTGTGAATTCAAGGCGTGAATTCAGCCCATCGCCGCCGTCATCGTCATTGGCGATCTGAGCGTTATCAGGGCCATACAACACCAGATAGGGATCGATGCTGCTGCCCCCCACCCCGACCATCTCAATGACTACAGTGTCGCCCTGATTTCCA
>JALSTC010000028.1 GCA_026983935.1 Ardenticatenia bacterium | reverse complement strand
GAGCTGAACATCTCGCCTGTGCTGCGCGTCACCGCCGACCCCTTCGACGCGCAACGGCTCTACGCGGGCACGTTTGCGGGAGGGCTGTGGGTCAGCGCAGACGGCGGGCAAACATGGCAGGCGGCGGGCGGTCTGGACCCGAACATCACGCCAACCCGCATCTTGCCCGACCCGCAACGTGCGGGCCTGCTCTACTTGGCAACGGCGCACGCGGGCATCTTCTATAGCACGGATAGCGGCCAGAGCTGGCAGCCCCTGATGCAGGGGTTGGACTTCCGCGACTTTCGTAACCTGGCGCTTTCCGCCGACGGGAGCGTGCTCTACGCGGCTTCGCAAGGGGCAGGGGTGTTTCGGTTGGGCACGCCGTAGATCGCAGGGTGTTCGTGAGGCAGCGGCCCTTCTATCAGTGCCGCTGCCTCACAGACAATTGGTAGACGACAGATTTACAGACAGGGGTACGAAAAACTGACCGTATCGTGACAGGATTCACAGGAGAAGGGTTGATGAGGTTCGGAAAATGGTCTGCGTTTTTCCTGGTAAACGGGTTGGGCGTGCTGCTTCTGGCCGTGCTGGTGCTGGCAGCTTCGGCGCAGTCAGGCTATACGGTCTCCGGCGTGGTGCATGATGAGACGGGGCCGGTGGCCGGGGCCGTCGTCCGCGTACAGACGACGGCTTACACCACAGAAACCGGGGCCGACGGCACGTTTACGCTGGAACTGCCGGGGGAAGGCCCGTTCAACCTGACCGCCTGGGCGCAGGGCTACTTTTGCGTCGGGCCGGTCGAAGCCACCGCCGGGCAAACAGATGTCGTGCTGACGCTCGAACGGCACAGCGATCTGGATAACCCGGATTACACATGGCTCAGTGCCTTTGCCGAGGCAGGCGAGGAAGGCAACTGTCAGAACTGCCATGCCGATCCCGATGATGCAGCTTCTCTGCTGCCCTTCGATGAGTGGCGGCAGGATGCCCACGCCCGGACGGTCATGAATCCGCGCTTCCGCACCATGTACACCGGGACGGATGTAGCAGGCAACCAGAGTCCACCGACGCGCTACGGCTACAGCCGGGACTACGGCTCATTCCCGCTGCGACCCGATCTGTCGCGGCCTTACTACGGCCCCGGCTATCGGCTCGACTTCCCCGCAACCTCCGGCAACTGCGCTGCGTGCCATGCGCCAGCGGCGGCCATCAACGCGCCGTACAGCACAAACCCACTGGAGACGACAGGCGTGGGGGCGGAGGGCGTGGCCTGCGACTTCTGCCATAAGGTCTGGAGCGTGCGCATTGATCCGGAGACGGGCATTCCCTACCCCAATATGCCGGGCGTGCTGTCTTTCGAATTCCGGCGGCCCCCCGAAGGGCATCAGTTCTTCGCCGGGCCGTTCGATGACGTCGCCCCCGGGGAAGACACCTATTCCCCCATCCAGACACAGAGCCAGTTCTGCGCACCGTGCCATTTCGGCGTGTTCTGGGATACGGTCGTCTACAATTCGTTCGGCGAGTGGGTGGAAAGCCCGTACAGCGACCCGGAAGACGGCCAGACATGCCAGGACTGTCACATGCCGCCTGCCGGTGCCACACACTTTGTCCGGCCTGACCGGGGCGGGCTGGAACGCGCTCCGGAGACGATCTACAGTCACCGGATGCCCGGCGCAGCGGATGAGACGCTTTTGCAGAATACGGCTGAACTGCGCCTGAACGTGGAGCGCGACGGCGACAGGGTCATGGTTACGGTGGATGTGACGAACACCGGTGCGGGGCATCACATCCCGACCGATTCGCCGCTGCGCCAGATATTCGTCGTGGTCACGGCCACCGATGCGGACGGTCAGCCGCTGCTCCTGGCCGAAGGGCCAACCCTGCCGGATTGGGCCGGAGACCTGGCGGGCGTGCCGGGCGTGTACTTCGCCCGGATTCTGGAGGAAATCTGGACGGAGATCAGCCCCAGCGGAGCGTACTGGAATCCGACGCGGGTTGTCGAAGATACGCGACTGCCCGCGCTGGAGACGGCCACGTCCGGCTACACCTTTTCTGCGCCCGCAGAGGGGGCGGTCACCGTTGAAGCGCGGCTCATCTTCCGGCGTGCGTTCTACGATCTGATGCAGCAGAAAGGCTGGGATGTGCCGGACATTGTGATGGAAGAATCGCGGGCGGTTGTGGACTGAGGGGGCGCGACCTGGCGCCGCGCACGCCGCTACGCGGCGGCGCGGCACGACGCCCGCGCCCCTGTGCACTTGACGATCGGATGCACAACGAAAAGGCCGGGATGTGCCGGCTACTGTTGTGGAGATGGCAGCATCCCTTTCAATACGATCTGCGCTTCTTCCACCCCGCCGAAGGCGCTCCCGGTCAGCGCACACACGACAGCGGCCACATCCGCCGGTGTCGCCGCATCGCGACCAGCACCGGGATGGAGCACAGCAACCCTGATTCCTGCCTGTGCCAGCTCTGGCACGATGGTCTCATCTGCCGGATTGATGAGGGTCACCGCTGGATCAATGCCGTGCCGCAGATAGGGCAGACTCCGCCTGACCGCATCCGGGCTGCTGCTCACCACCACGTCCAGCCCGCCGTAGCGGGCCACAGCGGCATCCACCGCCGCCGACAGCGCCTCCGCGTCGTGGACATCACAGGTGATGCCCATGATCATATCCCCACCGTAACGATCCGCGATACCTGGATCGTCATCCAGCGCCACCACTGCCGCACCCGCCGCGCTCAGCGCCGCAACGCAGGCCTCGCCAATGCCAGCGGCGGCATTGGTCACCAGGGCGATACGGCCTGCCAGGGGCGGCGGCGCACCCATCCGCTTCAGCTTGGCCTGCTGCAGCTCCCAGTACTCCATATCAAAGGTGTGATCTTCGGAAAGCGGCTGCCATGCGCTCAGCGCCTCTGCCCACTGAATTGCCCGGATGGTGTGCCGGACGATGTCCGTGATGACCGCCGCCATTTTGATCGTATGCCCGAAGGCCACAATCCCCCGTCCCCGCCAGACTGCCCAGCGCGGTGCGGGATCGAGCATGACCAGCGTGCCGTCATTGTTGCGCGCGAAGTACTGCCGGTAGGCTTCCTCAAATGCTGTCACCGCGCCCTCAAGATCATCGTCGCGCTCAATGATCGCGGCCACATGCCTGGAGCGGATCACATGATCGGGCGTGAGCGGGCCGCGTGTGGCGAGCGCGGCGGCATTCTCCAGCCCGGCAAAACCCCGGCTTTCCGGGTCGGTGCTGATCTGCGCGATCATCGGGCGGCCTGCGGCATCCGATACGATCTTCCGCAGGCGGCTGAGCGCCTCCAGATCGGGAGGAGCCGCCGCATCCGCATGGGCGACGGCGTCCCATGCTCCCTGCGCCTTCAGGTAGCCCTCCGCCTCCGTGACCAGCGCGATCATGTTTTCGTAGCTCTGGCGGGCGTCATCGGCGAATGTGAACACGCCGTGATTCATCAGGACGATGCCCCGCAGCCGCGACCAGTCCGCGCCCTGTGTCAGGCGGTACACCTCGCGGGCCAGCGTAAAACCGGCCATGACGTAGGGCAGGATCAGCACATCGCTCCCGTAGATGCGCTCCAGATGCGCCCGTCCGTCGGGCGTATTGCTGATGGCGACGATCGCGTCCGCATGGGTGTGATCCACGTATTTGAAGGGGATGATGGCGTGCAGGATCGCCTCGATGGATGGATCGGGCGCATAGGGATCGATCATTGCAGCGCGCTGCTCCCGGACGAGCACCGAATCGCGCATCTGTTCTCGCTCGACGAGCTTCAGCAGGACGTCCATCCTGACCGGCGCAAAGCCGGCGGCGTCAATCGTCGCCAGATCATGCCCGCTGCCTTTGACATAGAGAATGTCCGCCGTCTCACCCAGGAAAGTCTGCATCGTGATCTTGACGGAAGTATTGCCGCCGCCGTGCAGCACCAGCGAGGGATCGCGCCCCAGCAGGCGCGAGGTGTAGACGCGCATTTGCAGCGGATCGTCGGCGAAGGCCTGCGCCTCCGCGTCATGCCACAGACTGTTCATCAGATAACCGCCTTCCGCTTTTTACCCGGTAAAACACAGTCCGGCTGCCGGGGCAGACAGAGCACCCCGACAGCCGGACTACTTTCCCCTGGACTGTGGGGAGATCAGATCACGCGGTTGCTGCCGCCGTCAACGGTGACCTGCGCGCCGGTGGTCTTGGCGAACAGCGGCCCGCACATTTCCGCCGCCATTTCGGCCACATCATGGCTGGTGACTTCCACTTTGAGGACGTTGTTGGTCTTGTATTCCTCCACCGTGATGCCGTAGTGCGCGGCACGGGCCTGCAGCACTTCTTCCGTCCAGATGCCGGTATCAAAGACGGCATGGGCATGGATGATATTCACCCGGATGCCGTCCTCGCCCCACTCCAGCGCGGCTACCCGCGCCAGTTGGGTCAGCGCGGCCTTGGAGGTGGAGTAGGCCGCCGCGCCCGGCCCCGGCGCAAGCGCGTTGCGCGAGCCGTTGACCACGACACGGCCTTTATTTCTGGCCGCTTTGAGCAGCGGGTAGGCCTCCCGCATCAGGGTCACGTTGGCGTCCAGATTAACACGCATGACACGCCGCCACTCGTCAAGCTGCAGCGATTCGATGCGGACACCGGCGGGAAACACCCCGGCGTTCAACACCAGCATATCCAGCCCGCCGAATACCTCCACCGTACGGGCAAAAGCCGCCTTGACGGCCTCCTCATCGGTGATATCACACTCAATGCCCAGGAAGTCGTCCCGGTCGAACAGCGTGGTGATGGCCGGGTTGATATCCAGCCCGACGACCGACGCGCCGCGCGCCAGGAAAGATTCCACGCAGGCCTTGCCGATGCCGGAAGCCGCGCCGGTAATCAGCGCCACCTCTCCGGCAAACATGGCTGCCCTGCCGCCCTGCGCTGTTTCTTGCTTGTTCATGTGTTTTTTCCGTATCGCTTCAGAACCACGGTCGGATTGCGGGCTAGCCGTTCTTCATCTCCTGGTAGATTTCGTCCGCTTCGTCCACGCTGGCATTTTCGTGGATGATGGCCTGCAGGGCACGGGCCACTGCCGCCGGGTGTTCGTTCTGCCAGATGTTGCGGCCCAGATTGATCCCGGAAGCGCCGCGCTGCATCCCGTCATGGACGAATTCGAGCACCTCGCGGACGGTGTCCACCTTCGGGCCACCGGCAATGACCACCGGCACGGGGCAGCCTTCCACGACCTTCTCAAAGTTTTCGCACCAGTAGGTCTTGACCACACTTGCGCCCAGCTCCGCGAAGATGCGGGCTGCCAGCGCCAGATAGCGGGCGTCAGGCCGCTTTTCCTTCAGTTCCTTGCCGACGGCGGTCACGGCCATCACCGGGATGCCGTAATCCTCACACTGGTTGACCAGCGTCGCCAGATTGTTCAGGGTTTGCTTTTCGTGCTCGGTGCCAATGAAGATCGAGACGCCGACGGCCATCGCGTTCAGGCGGATGATCTCCTCGATGGAGGTGGTCAGCACCTCGTCGGTCAGCGTCGGCCCGACGATGCTGGTGCCGCCGGAAACCCGCAGGATGATCGGCAGGCTGTCATCCGGGTCGACGCAGTTGCGGAGCACGCCGCGTGTCACGAAAAGGCCATCACAGTACTGCTTGAGCGGGGCGATGGTTTCGCCCGGCTTTTCCAGTTTGCGTGTCGGCCCCAGGAAGTAGCCATGATCAATTGGCAGGTCAA